>NZ_JNLQ01000002.1:2420552-2723121 GCF_000703165.1 Butyrivibrio sp. AE3004 | reverse complement strand
TTGCAGAAGCACAGCTCTCAATGATAGGACTTGGACCTGCAACAACAAAGACAGCTACACTGGGACTTATGATGCAGTGGGCAATGCAGTACTCAGCACACTTAAACGGCTCATGGTGGGCATACTTCCCGGTAGTAATTTTGATAGCTCTGATTTCATTCTCACTTAACCTTATGAACACCGGAATGGATCAGGTATTCAACCCGCAGCTTCGTGATTGATGAAAGGAAAAGGTTAGTTATGGGAAAAGTAATGCTTGAGGTAAAAAACCTCAAAACTAAATATATAACCAGATTCCATGAGGATGTGTATGCGGTTGATGGTGTTTCTCTTAAGGTAGAAGAGGGTAAATCACTTGGTATTGCCGGAGAATCCGGATGTGGTAAATCAACACTTGCACTTTCTCTTATGGGATATTATTTCGCACCGCTTCATTATATAAGCGGAGATATAATCGTAGACGGTCAGACAATTTCTAATATGAAGCCGGATGATGTGCGTAGAAAGATTCTTGGTAACGAGATCGCATACATTCCTCAGGCTGCTATGAATGCTCTGAACCCTACACAGAAGATCATCCGTTTCATTGAGGATGTTATCCATGCTCACGGAATCAAGATGACCAAAAAGGAAATCTACGATATGGCAAGAGAGCGTTTCGCAGAGCTCGGTCTTCCGGAGGAAGTTCTTGAAAAGCATGCGGTTGAGCTTTCAGGTGGTATGAAACAGCGTACCGTTATTGCTATATCCACGATCCTTTCACCTAAGGTACTTATTGCGGATGAGCCTTCATCAGCTCTTGACGTTACATCTCAGAAGATGGTTATCAGAATGATGAGACAGCTTATGGAAAAGGGCTACATCAAGTCCATGATTTTCATCACACATGAGCTTCCTCTTCTGTACAACGTAACGGATGACATAGCAGTAATGTATGCAGGTCAGTTCGTAGAACTGGGAACAGCAAAGGAGATGGTATTCGACCCGATTCATCCTTATGCTAAGGGTCTTATGGGATCAATCATCGTTCCTGAGGAAGGTATGAAGGCACACAATCTTACAGCACTGCCCGGAACACCTCCGAACCTTAAGAATCCTCCGAAGGGATGCAGATTTGCACCCAGATGTAAATATGCGGTTCCTACATGTACCGCTATGGCACCGGATGAAAAGGAATTTGAAAACGGCAGATGCTATCGCTGCCTGATGTCAGTAAGAAAACTTAGGGAGGTATATTCAAATGGCAACGAATCAAAACCAGAGCCAGAAACAGAATTCGACTGATAACAAAAAGCCGGCTCCGAAGCCTTGCCTCTCTGGTAGGGGACTTACCAAGGTGTTTGGCGTAGGTAAAGTTCAGACAGTGGCAGTTGATCATGTTGATTTCGATTTCAACGAAGGCGAGATTATTTCAATCGTTGGTGAGTCAGGAAGCGGAAAGACAACTCTTTCTAAGATGCTTCTCGGTCTTATCAGTACAACCGAAGGAACAATCGAATATCAGGGAAAACCCCGTGATATAAGCACAAATGCCAAGAAAAAGGAATATTGGAAAAATATACAGCCTATTTTCCAGGATCCGTTCTCATCCTACAATATCTTCTATAAAATAGATGCGGTTTTGGATGACTGCTTAAACATGAGAGGTTTCAAAAATCTCCCTGAGGAGCAGAAGATACAGATGAAAACTGAGGCCTGCAGCTTCGTAAACTTAAAGTATGCAGAACTTACAAACAAGTATCCTTTCGAGCTTTCGGGCGGACAGATGCAGAGACTTATGATCGCGCGTATCTTCCTGTTGAAGCCGAAGATCCTTATGGCCGACGAGCCTACATCCATGATCGATGCCTGCTCAAGAGCTACAATCCTTGATATGCTCTTAAAGCTTCGTGATGAGATAAACATGACTATCATTTTCATCACACACGATATCGGACTTGCTTATTACATCTCAGATAAGGTTTATATCATGGAGCATGGTAAATTTGTTGAATCGGGTTCTGCTGAGGAGGTTATCATCAATCCTCAGGCTGATTATACAAAGAGACTTATCAGTGACGTACCTAAGATCTATGAGAAGTGGGATCTTGATACAGTTGTAAATTAAAGGAGTTAACACACAAAGGTTAACGAAGTGTTTGTTATCTTATAAAGCTTTCACCATATGGAAAATATCATTTGGTGGAAGCTTTTTTTATTAAATAAGGAAATTACTCTATATAAAAACAGTTATATAATATAAAGAGTATTTTTATTTTTTATATGGGGTAGCATTTAAATAATTCACACTGTAAAGAGAAAAACAAAAAAGAGAAGGAATTGAGCATGGAAAGAATATTACTTAATCAAAATTGGAAGCTCCACAAAATTGTTGATGACAAGTTCATAAATGCGGTTGTACCGGGGACGGTTTATACAGACCTTCTAAGAGAAGGGGAGATGGAAGATCCCTTTTGGAAGGACAATGAAGATAAGGCACTTAAGCTTATGGATGATGACTATGAGTATATATGCACCTTCAAAAAGCCGTCTGATGCTGATGACTATGATAATATTTTTCTTCATTTTGACGGACTTGATACGCTCACCGATATCTACCTGAACGGAAAGAAACTGGGCAGTACCTACAACATGCACAGAATCTGGGAATTCGATATCAAGGATGAGCTTGAGGATGAAAATGAACTGAGAGTGTATTTTAACTCTCCGACAAAATATATTAAGGATGCTTATGAGAAGGCTCCCACAAAGGGAAGTGAAGACGCCATGCAGGGCTTTGTGCATCTTAGAAAAGCTCACTGCATGTTTGGCTGGGACTGGGGCGCTCATCTTCCGGATGCGGGAATTTTCAGACCTGTTTCACTTCTTTGCTTCAACAAGGCGAGGTTTGACTCTGTTCTTATAAGACAGGACCATGAAAATGTGAAGATTGATAAGGATGGAAACGAGAGCGGAACAGTTGGGCTTGATTTCGAATTTGAGATTATCGATGTGGATGAGGAATACTCATGCTCTTGTGGTGATAATTCGGAATTTGAACTTAATGTAAAGATAAGGATCACCGATCCTGACGGAAAGGTATGTGAATATAATGAAGAAACTCTGGATGATATTAAAATAGAAAATCCGAAACTCTGGTGGCCAAATGGTTATGGAAAGCAGCCTTTATATGATGTGAAGGTTGTTCTCACAGATGAAAAGGGTAATGAGCTTGATGTGTGGGAGAGAAAAATCGGTCTTCGCACATGTACAGTAAGTACTGAAAAAGACGAGTGGGGGAATGAATTCTGCTTTGTTGTAAACGGTGTTAAGGTATTTGCTATGGGTGCTGATTACATTCCGGAAGATCATCTTCTGGGAAGAGTTAATCCCGAAGTGACAAGAAAGCTTCTTGATAAGGCTGTTTTTGCAAACTATAACTCAATAAGAGTATGGGGCGGCGGATACTATCCGGATGACTGGTTCTTTGACATCTGCGATGAGTACGGAATACTTGTATGGCAGGACTTCATGTTTGCCTGCGGTGTTTATGATCTTACACCTGATTTTGAGGATAATATTACAGCTGAGTTTGAGGATAATTTAAAGAGAATACGTCATCATGCTTCACTTGGACTTATGTGCGGAAACAATGAGATGGAGATGTTCGTGGATTACGGCGTCTGGGTATCCAAGAAATCAGAGAAACGCGACTATACCATCATGTATGAGTATATAATTCCAAACATGATGAAGGAGTATGCTCCTGATGTTTATTACTGGCCGGCATCACCTTCTTCAGGCGGATGTTTTGATGAGCCTAATGATGAAAACAGGGGAGACGTTCATTACTGGGAGGTATGGCACGGAAATCAGCCCTTCTCCGAGTACAGAAAGTTCTATTTCAGATTCCTTTCGGAATTCGGATTCCAGTCCTTCCCTGCAGAGAAGACTGTTGAGAGCTTCACCGATGACCCTGCCGATAAAAATGTATTCTCTTATATCATGGAGAGACATCAGAGAAACGGAGCTGCTAACGGAAAGATAATGAATTATATGCAGCAGACCTATCTGTATCCGAATGATTTTAGCACTGTTATCTACGCATCCCAGATGCTTCAGGCTGATGCTATAAGATATGGGGTGGAACACTTTAGAAGAAATCGTGGACGCTGCATGGGCGCTGTTGTATGGCAGTTTAACGACTGCTGGCCGGTAGCATCCTGGGCAAGTGTTGATTATTGCGGAAGGCTTAAGGCTTTGCATTATGCTGAAAAGAGATTCTTTGCACCAATCCTGGTATCCTGTCAGGAAGAGGGCGAGATGACCTGCGGAATTCCGCTTAACTGGCTGCCCAGAGAGGTTAAGCAGGAAGCGGTATTCAATGTGGCAAACGAGACCAGGAAGGATATTACTGCTATCGTTAGATGGGCGCTGCGAGATGCTTCGGGAAAGGTTATTCGTGAAGATAGCAGTACTTTAAATGTTCCTGCTCTTACAAGTACCTGGACTGAGAAGGTTGATTTTGCAGATGCTGACAGATTCAGCCAATATGTGAGCTATGAGGCAGAGGTGGACGGTAAGGTTGTTTCTTCCGGTACGGTTATCTTTACAATGCCCAAGTATTTTAAATATCAGGATCCTAAGCTTACTGCAACTGTTCATGATGGAAAAATCACTGTCAAGGCTGATGCTTATGCTCGCGGGGTTGAAATCCTAAACGAAAATGAGGATCTGATCTTGACAGACAACTATTTTGATATGAATGCCGGGGAGGCTACAGTGGATGTGATTTCCGGTGATACTTCAAAGCTGAGACTTAGAAGTGTTTATGACATAAGATGATATAAAATAGTTAAATACCCTCTTGCTTTAAATGATGAGCAGGAGGGTATTTTATTGAATTGGGAAGAAGATAATTAAAACTGTAGATTTTTATGGGTAAAAGAGCGTATAATGCGCTTTATAAGAGTTTAGAAACGGACTTGTCATCTACGGACGGGGATGGCAGAAAGAAGGAGGAATTATGAGTACTAGAATCGGAATACTGGGCTATGGAAATCTTGGAAAGGGAGTTGAGCTTGCAGTTAAAGCAGCACCGGATATGGAGCTTGTTGCCGTTTTCACAAGAAGAGCCCCCGCTTCATTATCTATAAAGACTGAGGGAGTTCCTGTAGTTTCCGTTAATGAAGTTGAGGACTGGAAGGACAAGATAGATGTTATGATCCTTTGCGGCGGAAGCGCAACAGATCTTCCGAAGCAGACACCCAAGTACGCAAAACTTTTCAATGTTGTTGACAGCTTTGATACTCACGCAAGAATCCCTGAGCACTTTGCAAATGTTGATGACAAGGCTAAGGCAGCAGGCAAAGTCGCTGTTATTTCCTGCGGCTGGGATCCCGGAATGTTCTCACTTGCGAGAGTTTATTCAAATGCTATTCTTCCTGACGGAAATGATTATACCTTCTGGGGAAAGGGTGTATCTCAGGGACATTCCGATGCTATCAGAAGAATTGAAGGCGTAAAAAATGCAAAGCAGTACACAATTCCTGTGGAAAGTGCACTTGAGGCAGTAAGAAGCGGTAAGAATCCTGAACTTACAACCAGAGAAAAGCACACAAGAGAATGCTTCGTTGTTCTTGAGGATGGCGCTGACGCAGCCAAGGTTGAAAAGGAAATCAAGGAGATGCCCAATTACTTTGCTGACTATGACACAACAGTTCACTTTATCAGCGAAGAGGAGCTTCTTAAGAACCACAGCGGCATGGCTCACGGCGGCTTTGTATTCAGAAGCGGCAAGACTGGAGCTGACAAGGAGCACAACCACATCATCGAGTACAGCTTAAAGCTTGATTCCAATCCGGAATTCACAACAAGCGTACTTGTTGCTGTAGCAAGGGCTGCTTTCCGTATGCAGAAGGAGGGACAGACAGGCTGCAAGACAATGCTGGACATTCCGCCTGCATACCTTTCAGATAAGAGCGGCGAAGAGCTTAGAGCACACCTTCTCTGATAAATATTAACCGCATGGCTCTTTCTTTGAAACAGAAGAAAAATATATGACTTTTGGAACCTCGAGGTCGGATAAAAATCTGACTTTGAGGTTCTGTTTATATATGAAAATAATGGTTGCAGGGTTATTTTACGTATTCAGTGAGTGTTGCTAAAAATCACACAAAAGTTTACTATAAAAAGAGAATAATTATGAGGAGGACTGCCATGCCAAAAGGAACAAATCAGAAGCTGAAATTATATTATCTTGCAAAAATATTATTGGAAGAAACTGATGATGAGCATGGGCTTACTATGCCCGATATTCTTGATTGTCTGGAGCAGTATGGTGTTACTGCCGACAGAAAGAGTATTTATACGGATATAGAGGCGCTTAATGAAATCGGTCTTGACGTTGTCGGTGAAAAGGCCGGTAAATATTTTGTTTATCACATTGGCAGCAGGCGTTTTGAACTTGCGGAATTAAAGCTTCTGGTTGATGCCATTCAGTCCTTCAAATTCATAACGGAGAAAAAATCAAATACTTTAATAAAGAAACTGACTACGCTTGCAAGCACCTATGAGGCAAGCCAGCTTGAAAGACAGCTTTCTGTTCAGGGTCGTGTAAAGACAATGAATGAGAGCATATATTACACTGTTGATGAAATTCATAATGCCATAGCTCAGAATAAGAAGATCAGCTTTAAATACATGACCTGGAATACTGAAAAGAAGCTGGTTCCAAAGAAAAATGAGACCTATATCATAAGCCCCTGGCGCCTTACCTGGAATGATGATAACTACTATCTTATAGCCTTTGATGCGGAGAGTGGTAAGATAAAGCACTATCGTGTGGATAAGATGGATAAGATTGCCATTCTTGATGAGAAGCGTGAAGGAAAAGAGCACTTTAAGGCATTTGACCTTGCGGCGTACACGAACAGAGTTTTTGGAATGTTTGGCGGTGAAGGAACAGTTGTGACACTCACCGTAAAAGACGAGGCGGTGGGTATCCTTTTGGACAGATTCGGAAAAGATATTTCAATAAAGCCATCAAAGAAGAAGGGATGGTCTGATGTGCGGACAGAGGTTGCAGTCAGTGAGCAATTCTTTGGCTGGCTGTTTGGACTTGGGACGATTGTAAAAATAACCGCACCCGCTTCTGTGGTAAAAGCGTACAAGGAAGAGCTCAATAAGCTTCAAGAATTCTACAAATGAATAATTTTGTCGGTAAAAAAATTGTGATATAATTTTTGTCGGTTTTTTTGTAAATATGATTTTATGGGAGATTTATTATGAAAAAGGACAAAATTAAGCCGATGCTTTTTTCCGTAATAAAAAAGTATACGGCAAAACAATTTACTACTGACGTTATTTCGGGTATTATTGTAGCGATCATTGCACTTCCGCTGTCAATTGCGCTTGCACTTGCGTCCGGGGTTGGACCGGAGGAAGGTCTTTACACAGCAATTGTTGCAGGATTTATCATTTCATTCCTGGGTGGAAGCAGAGTTCAGATAGCAGGTCCTACGGCAGCGTTTGCAACAATCGTGGCAGGTATCGTTGCAAAGGACGGAATGGAAGGACTTATGATGGCGACCATCATCGCCGGTGTTCTTCTTATTGTAATGGGACTTTTAAGACTCGGAACACTTATCAAGTTTATTCCTTATACAATTACAACAGGCTTTACGGCCGGCATTGCGGTTACAATACTTGTGGGACAGATAAAGGACTTCCTCGGACTGACATACCCCAAGGGAACCGTGACAATCGAAACTACCGAGAAGGTAGAAGCTATTATTCAGAATATTTCGACCATAAATTATCAGGCGGTTATTGTCGGTGTCGTTTGTCTGGCAGTACTCATTATCTGGCCTAAGTTTTTTGAGAAGATTCCTGCATCACTCATTGCCGTAATCGTGGGAATCATCATGGTAAAGGTAGTGGGACTTAAGGTAAACACCATTGGTGACCTTTATACAATAAACGGTGGTCTTCCCAAATTCCACGCTCCGGTATTTAGCTGGAAGCTTGTGAGAGGATCCTTCTCAAACGGCTTTACTATTGCAATTCTTGCAGCGATCGAATCACTTCTTTCAGCTGTTGTAGCTGACGGAATGATAGGTTCACACCACAGATCAAACATGGAGCTTATAGCTCAGGGATGCGGTAACATCGGCTCTGTTTTATTTGGTGGTATCCCCGCAACAGGTGCTATTGCGAGAACTGCCGCTAACATTAAAAACGGAGGAAGAACACCTATCGCAGGTATAGTTCATTCAATTGTTCTTTTGCTTGTGCTTGTGGTTCTTATGCCTTATGCAGCACTTATTCCTATGCCTACAATAGCAGCGATTCTGTTCCAGGTTGCTTATAATATGTGTCAGTGGAGACCTTTTACACATCTTTGCAAGACTGCTCCCAAGAGTGACATTATTGTTCTTGTTACTACTTTTGTACTCACTGTAGTATTTGACCTTGTTGTTGCAATCGAAGTTGGTATGGTTCTTGCATGTCTCCTTTTTATGAAGAGAATGAGCGAGGAGTCATCGGTTCGCAGCTGGACTTATGTTGACCCCGACGACGATGATCTGAACAAGCATGATCCTGACAGTATTGATCTTAAGATTGTACCCAAGCACGTTCGTGTATATGAGATAAACGGTCCCATGTTCTTTGGTGATGCAGATGCTCTTGCAAACATCACTACCAAGGAATTTACAAAGTGCCTTGTTATCAGAATGAGAAGTGTGCCTGCTCTTGATGCTACAGCCATGAGAGCACTTGAAATGCTTCATGAGGATTGCAAGAAGAAGGGTGTTCGCCTCATCTTCTCACATGTTAATGAGCAGCCTATGAGAACCATGAAAAAGGATGGATTTGTGGATAAGGTTGGACGTGAGAACTTTGCAGCTCACATTGATGAAGCACTTGAGCTTGCGTCAAAGTAAGAGTGTTCTCAGATAATGTGTTGATACACGATTTGTGAAGTGTTTAAAGTAAAAAAGAAGATCAGTCTCTGGGTTTGAAGTAGAAGTTACCCTGAACGCGGTCTGTACGAATGGAGTTGATGAAAGCATTTTCATCAACTTCTTTTATTGCGGGAATTAGTTTTCTGGTATCTGAAGCGCTTACAACCGAATAAACGACCATTTTGTTGTTGTGTTCAAAAGAGCCTTCACCATGCATAAGTGTCGCACCGTGATTACTTACTTTGAAAATAATATCGCACACTTCCGCAGGCTTATCGGTGATAATGAAAAGAGTCTGCTGCTGATAGGTCCTGTACATTATGTGGAGAACCTGTGTGGATACATACTGGAAAATAATAGAGTAAAGAGCTTTGTCCCAACCAAAGAGGAAGCCCGCAACCGTGAGGATTACGCAGTTTCCCGCAAGGATTATGGGAAAGGCATCTATACCTTTTCTCTGTGAAAGGAAGATTGAAATGAAATCAGTGCCACCGCTTGTGGCATCAACCTCAAGACAGATGGAAAGGGAAACACCTGCTAAAATTCCTCCGAAAACGGATATAAGAAGAGGATCATGGGTTATTACATGGGTTGGAATAAGGTCAACAAAAAAACCATTGGTAAGAACCATGATCATAGAATATAGCGTAAATTTTTTACCAATATAACGAAAACCGATGTAAATAGGAATAATATTGAGCGCAATGTTGATGGGAGTGTAGGGGATTTGAGTGTTGAAATATTTGAGCGCAATACGCTGGATAATGATAGTAATTCCCTGAGCTCCCCCGGGATATAATCCACCTGCGTTTACGAAGGTCTGGATATTAAGTGCCATCAAAAAAGCAGCAAATAGAACTACCACAAGTCTGATGCTGCCACGTTTAAAATCTAGCTTCATATGATTAAAAGACTCCCTGCAAAACGATTATTTGAAATAAAACTTCTATAGGTTATAATACATTATTGGAATGAAGCTTGGCAATTAAGAAATTACTAAATAATACGGTGGATTTAGCATATTTTAAATCGTGTATTAAGCTACCGGGATAATCTTAAATCTGTATGTAAATGTGCCACAGTTCCTGACTGATAATGAGTCAAAAAACAACAATTGGGATTAAAGAAAAATGAGAAATAAAAAGAAAAAACAGGGAATATATGCCCTGTGCATTAAAAGACTGATAGACATTGTACTGTCACTGATCGTACTTGTGTGTTTTAGCTGGTTGTACCTTATACTGGCGATACTTGTAAGGTTTAAGCTCGGAAGCCCGGTTATATTCAGACAGCCAAGACCCGGCAAGGATGAGAAGGTTTTCAACCTTTATAAATTCAGGACAATGACTGATAAAAAGGATGAAAACGGAAATCTTCTTCCGGATGAGGACAGACTGCCTGAGTTTGGTAAAAAGCTTCGTGCCACAAGTCTTGATGAGCTTCCGGAGTTTATAAACATCCTTAAGGGTGATATGAGCTTTGTGGGACCAAGACCACTTCTTGTTAAGTATCTTCCTCTTTATAATGCAGAGCAGAAGAGAAGACATGAAGTAAGACCGGGACTTACGGGATGGGCGCAGGTGAACGGACGAAACCTTCTTAGCTGGGAGGATAGATTTGAGAAAGACGTATACTATGTTGATCATTTGTCATTCCTTTTTGACCTCAAGATAGTATTTAAGACGGTAGCGGTTGTTTTTAAGCACGATGATGTTAACAGCAAAACTGATGCTACCATGGAGGCCTTCAAAGGCACTCCTGAAAAATAATAAAAAGAGGAGAAATAGCCATGAATATACTCTTTACCAGCGTTGGAAGACGCTGTGAATTATTAAAAGATTTCAGACAGACACTGGGAGATAAAATAAAGATTGTAGTTACGGATAACAGTCCGTATGCACCTGCACCTGCTTTTGCGGATGTGGTTTACAGAGTGCCTCTTATTTCGGATGTCAGATATATACCGACAATCCTTGAGATATGTAAAAATGAAAAGATAGATGCGATCACAACTCTTATCGATCCCGAGATTTCAATCCTCGCAGATTACAGGGCTGAATTTGCAGCGCTGGGAGTTGAGGTTCTTGCACCCTACAAGGAAACTGCCGATCTTTGCTTTGATAAATATGAGATGTTCAAGTATTTAACCGAAAAAGGGATTCCAACAGTTCTTACCTTTTGTACATTTTCTGATTTCAAGAAGAGCTATGATATGGGAAAGATTGATTTTCCTGTGTTTGTTAAGCCGAGAACAGGAAGCGGAAGTGTCGGAGCAAGAAAAGTAGAGAGTCTGGAACTCCTTGAAGAGCTGACGGCAAGAAGTCCCGAGCTCATAATACAGCAGTTTATGGATGGCAAGGACATGGATGCCGATGTTTACGTAGACACCTTTACACATGAGCCTGTTGCGATTTTTTCCAAAAAGAAGATTTCAACAACTATAGGTGGTGCGAACAAGACTATTTCCTTCAAGGACGATGCACTGTTTGAATTTGTGAAAAATGCGATGAAGGTCTTTAAATTCAATGGACCTCTCGATATGGACCTTTTCTATAAGGACGGGCAGTATTATCTTTCAGAGATAAATCCGCGTTTTGGCGGAGCATATCTGCATGCTTATGGTGCGGGAGTCGATTTCCCTTCATTAATATACAGAAATGTTGTTGAGAAGAAGGCTAATGAATCTATCATCGGACAGTACGAAGAGAATGTCTGCATGCTTATGTATGACAGCGTTGTTATCGAAAAGCTTGAAGACCTTGAAGGCAGGATGAAGGAAATACAATGAAAATACTGATACTGTCAAATTATGCCAATGGTCTTTGGCTTTTCAGAAAAGAGCTTTTAAAGTCATTTCTGGATGCGGGACATGAGGTTTTGATCTCTGTTCCTCCGGATGAGAACTGTGTAAAGCTAAGAGAATATTGTACTAGAATTATAGAAACACCTCTTTCGAGGCACGGAAGTAACCCGGTGCAGGACTATGGACTTTTTAAGGGTTACAGAAAAATGATAAGAAGAGAAAAGCCGCAGGTTGTTCTTACATATACTATAAAGCCCAATATATACGGGGGACTTGCCTGCAAGCTTACAAGAACACCCTACATTTGTAATATTACAGGACTTGGAGTAGCTATTGAAAACGGCGGAATGATGAGCAAGGTTCTGATAGGTTTATACAAAACCGCTACATCCCGCGCAAATAAGGTCTTTTTCCAGAACGAGAGAAACAGAAAGTTCATGCAGGACAGAGGCGTTGCGAGGAAAAACAGCGGCCTTTTGCCGGGGTCGGGTGTAAATTTAAATGACCATCCTTTTCATGAATATCCGGATGAGGCTGAGGGAATTCATTTTCTTGCGGTAATAAGGGTCATGAAGGATAAGGGAATCGCCGAGTACCTTGAAGCTGCAGACAGGATTTCCGGGGAGTATGAGAACGTGCACTTTGATCTTGTGGGAGAGTTCGAGGAGGACGAGAGAGCAGTTTATGAGCCACAGATAAAGGCTCTTGAGGAAAAAGGAAGGCTATCCTATCACGGACATTTGGATACTGTTGAGCCGGTTATGGCAAAGAGTCATGTGATCGTGCATCCTTCATATCATGAGGGAATGTCAAACGTTCTTCTGGAAGCAGCTGCCTGCGGAAGACCTCTTTTGTGTTCGAATATCCACGGCTGCATAGAGGCTCTTGATCCGGGAAAGAGCGGCTTTACATTTGATGCTAAGAGCGCGGATTCACTGGTTTCTTCAATTAAGAAGATGCTCTCGCTAACTGAAGATGAGCGTCGTCATATGGGAAGATGTGCACGTGATTATATAGAGAAATATTTTGACAGGCAGATAGTTATTGATGCGTACAAGAAAGAACTTAAGAAAATAAGTTCTTAAAGTGATAAGTATTATAAGTAATAAGTGTTTATTACGAAAAGTCCTTAAGTTGACATACATAGTATAATAGGTTGTGGAAGACATTTATATAGAATACTAAATACTGCTAAATAATAAAATAAAGAGGTTGGATAAATGAGTTTGTATAAAAAGCTCCTTGCAGGAGAAGAAAAACTTTCATTAGTAGGACTTGGATATGTAGGTATGCCGATTGCGGTTGCCTTTGCAAAGAAGATTAAAGTTGTAGGATATGACTTCAATGCTGAGAAGGTTGCGCTTTATAAAAACGGAATCGATCCTACAAGAGAAGTGGGAGATGACGCTATTAAGGAGACAGCGGTTGAATTCACGGCTGATCCTGAGAAGCTTAAGGAGTGCAGATTCCATATCGTGGCAGTTCCCACTCCGGTTAACAATGACCACACACCGGATCTTACTCCTGTTGAGAGTGCCAGCAGAACTCTGGGAAAATATCTTACAAAGGGTTCAATAGTTGTATATGAGTCTACTGTTTACCCGGGAGTTACAGAGGATATCTGTGTTCCGATTCTTGAGGCTGAATCAGGACTTAAGTGCGGCGTTGATTTCAAGGTTGGATATTCACCTGAGCGTATCAACCCCGGTGATAAGGTACACAGGCTTGAGACGATCGTAAAGATCGTATCCGGTATGGACAAGGAGACACTTGAGGAAGTTGCAAACGTATATAAGCTTGTTGCTCTTGCAGGTGTTCATGAAGCTGACAGCATTAAGGTCGCAGAGGCTGCAAAGGTTATCGAGAACAGCCAGAGAGATATCAACATTGCCTTCATGAACGAACTTTCAATGATCTTCCACAAGATGGGAATTGACACCAAGAGCGTGCTTGAAGCAGCAGGAACAAAGTGGAATTTCCTGAATTTCAGACCAGGTCTTGTAGGAGGACACTGCATAGGAGTTGATCCCTATTATCTTACATATAAGGCTGAGGAGCTTGGTTATCACAGCCAGATCATCCTTTCAGGCCGCCGTATAAACGATGATATGGGTAAATATATCGCAGAGTCATGTGTGAAGAACCTTATTGCACAGGACCTTAACGTAAAGAACGCGAAGGTTGCAATCCTTGGATTCACCTTCAAGGAGAACTGCCCGGATACACGTAATACTAAAGTTATTGATATATACAATGAACTTAAGGAATACGGAATCGATCCTGTGGTAGTGGATCCCGAGGCTGACAGCGCTGAAGCTAAGAGACTTTATGGCATTACCTTTGACAGTATGGATGCTGTAAAGAATATGGATGCTGTTATCATGGCGGTTGCACATGAGGAGTTCCTTGGAATTACAACAGATGAGATTAAAAAGTGGTATAATCCTGAACATAAGAAGAGAGTATTCCTTGACGTTAAGGGAATTTACGATAAGAACAGTTTCGACAGTTCAGAGTTCAGCTATTGGAGATTGTAATAAAAGTGGTATTTCTTATCGAAATGCTGAGCATTTAAAGATAAATTATAGCTATAAAACCAGGGGGATGCCGTCACCGTAAAAGTGGCGGCGTTGTTGTATGAAGATAGTAATCAGATTAGATGACATTTCTCCGGGAATGGATATGGGGAAGTTCAGACGATTCAAGAGGCTTTTGGATGAATATCATATAAGGCCTCTTATTGGTGTTGTTCCGGAAAACAGAGATCCAAAGCTGGAAGCACACGAGGATGAAGAAAAGGACAATATCACACAAAGGAACAAAGTTTTCGATGTGGATGATAAGATAAAAGAGAAGGATTATCCCTTCTGGCATCTTGTGAGAAATCTTCAGACAGAAGGCTGGATAATTGCCATGCATGGTCTTCATCATGTTTACACGACGAAGAAGGGAGGCCTTCTTCCGCTCAACAAGCAGTCTGAATTTGCGGGGATCGATCCGGGAAAACAGAGCAGAATGATAGCTGAGGGTAAAGAGATACTTGGAAGTCACGGCATAGCAACAGACTTTTTTATGGCACCAAGTCACAGCTATGACAAAAATACCTTGAAGGCCCTTGCGGAGAACGGCTTCAGGAGAGTGACGGACGGCTTTGGCAAACAGGCTTACAGAAGGTTTGATCTTACTTTTTATCCTATATCCTTCAGAAAAGATCAGGTGCTGAAGGATGAGAGTGAGGGTTATACGACTTTCGTTATTCATACGAACACATTAAATGGGGATGATTTTGCGTATTACGAGAAGGTATTCGAATCGGGCAAGGTAGTGAGCTGGGATGACTGGCTTATGAAGGAGCCTGTGGAAGCATCAGAGCTTCAGGGAATCAAAGAATATCTGATGGCACGCTTTAAATATATCGCCGTGCATAAAAGGTGGTAACAATGGCTAAACCGATTAGAATATTGCATGTTTTTGGAACACTTGGACTTGGAGGAGCTGAGAGCCGCATCATGGATCTGTACAGACATATTGACAGAGAACGTGTGCAGTTCGATTTTTTGGTGCATGCAAATCCGGAGGCTACAGGTAAAAAATGCCCTACATCCGATGAACTTATGGCGGTCAGGGAACCGGATTATTTTGATGCTACCGTAAAAAAACTTGGCGGAAATATTTATGCTATACCGAGATTTCACGGAACAAATGCCAGGGATTACAGAAATGCCATCCGCATGTTTTTTATGCAGCACAGAGGCGAGTGGAAGATGGTGCAGGGACATATGACAAGTACCGCTTCAATTTATCTTCCTATAGCCAAGACCTGCGGAATAGGAACGACTATTGCTCACGCAAGGAGCGCCGGAGTTGATCCCGGAATTAAGGGTGTTGTGACCAGAATAATCAGAAGTCCTTTGGCAAAGACAGAGACCTGCGATCTTAGGTTTGCATGTACTGAGAATGCTGCAAGATCTGTTTTCGGAGATACGATGACAGATGAAGGACAGGTCAGAATAATTCCCAATGCCATAGATCTTAGAAGATTTACATACAATCCGGAGATCAGAAACAGAATAAGGCAGGAGCTTGGATTATCAAACGCAATTGTCATAGGGCATGTGGGAAGATTTCATTATGCTAAAAATCATGAATATCTGCTTAAGGTTTTTGCGGAGTTTTTAAGAATTCTGAATCATGATGACTCAAATTCCTTCAATATGCTTCACGGGATGAGAATACGTCTTCTTATGCTGGGAGAGGGATCTCTTATGGATACGATGAAGCAGCTTGCGGTTGATCTTCATATTGAGAAGCACGTTATCTTTTGCGGCAATAAATCCAATGCAAATGAGTATTATCAGGCTATGGATTATTTCCTGTTTCCGTCAAGGTATGAAGGGCTTCCGGGAACTGTGGTTGAAGCGCAGTCTGCGGGACTTCAGTGCCTTATTTCAGACAGTATAACGCCGGAGGTTGATATCACACCTCTTGTCAGCAGGATGAGTATAGAGGAATTTCCTGCGGTATGGGCGAGAAAAATCCTCAATGATCTGATGCTCCGTGATTATGAAGAGAGCACTGCAGAGGATGAGGAGCTTCTTCCTATCGGTGACAGAGAGGCTTCCTCTGAGCGCATCAATGAGATGATAAAGGATGCAGGTTTTGATGTGCGTACTCAGGCACAGATTATGCAACAGTTTTATCTTACAGGGAAATTTGAATGAAGCGTCTTTTACTAATGGTACCTATGCTGCATCAGGGCGGGTTCGAGAGAGTCTGTGTTGCTACGGCAAGGTTAATGCAAAAATATTATAGGGTAACAATCCTGATCTTTTCAGATAAGGATATTAACTACGATGTCACAGGACTTGATGTTGTGAATATCAATGTGCCTGCAACCAGGAAATTCGGAAAAGCAGGTAAGGTGATAAATGTTCTTAGAAGAGTAAGGAAGGTCAGTAGTTATAAGAAAAGCCATAACATAGACATTTCCTACAGCTTTGGCTCAAGCGCAAACTATGTAAATGTTCTGTCGCAATATGGCAACAGGGCAAAGGTTCTGACGGGACTTAGATGCTCAACGGATATGGAGAATAAGAAAGAGGTCAGACTTTTTTGTAAGAAAGCGGATCAGGTGCTCTCCTGCTCGAAGGAAATCATGAGAGAGCTTCTTCGCGATTACAATTATGAAAAGAGCAGTTATATTTACAATCCTCTTGATGTTGCCATGATTCGTGAAAAAGCAAAGGAAAAGAAAAACTTTTTGGCTGCAGAGGATATCTTTGGTGGCGGAAAGGTTGCTGATAATTTAAGTGACGACGCGTTTACCATGATTTCGGTTGGCAGACAGGATTATATAAAGGGATTCTGGCATCTGATAAAAGCCTTTTCAATAGTTGCAAGGCAGTATCCTAAGGCCAGACTTATGATTGTCGGGACGGGTGATTTTAGCGGGCTTAAAAAGCTTGCTGATGACCTTGGAGTCGGGAAAAAGGTATTTTTCCCCGGACTACAGAAGAATCCTTTCCCGTTTGTTGATTCGGCAGACCTGTATGTTTTAAGCTCAAACCATGAAGGATTTCCGAATGCGATCCTTGAGGCTATGGCTCTGGGGAAACCCTGTGTGGCAGCAGACTGCAAGACGGGGCCCAGGGAAATTCTTCTAAATGAGAAGGAATATAAGGAGCTGATTGCAAAGAGACCTGACGGCTCATCCACCGGTAAGATAATAGAGGGAGAGTTTGGAATCATTGTTCCCGATATGGATGCACGCACGGATCTTAATGCCTCAAATATCACTGAAGGTGATAAGCTTCTTGCGGAGGGAATTTTAAGGATGATCTCTGATGAAGAAAAAATGAAGAGCTATGGCACAAAGGCCTATGAGAGAGCTTTGTCCTATGACCCCAAGAAATATGCGGAGGACCTGCACAGAATTCTTGATAAGGTTTGATAACAACCCGGTTGTGCGATAAAATGATATAACTATGAAGAAAATTGCATTTCATTTGAACAGCCTTGGACAGGGCGGAGCTGAGAGAGTTGTAAGTAACCTTGCAAATCAGTTTGCCAGGTCGGGGTATAAAGTATATATAGCAACAGAGTGGTTTGATGAAAATGAATTCACACTCGATGCCAGAATAAGAAGAATACATGTGGGGCTTAGAGAGGGCGATGAGAAAAAGGGACGAGTTCAGAAGTTCCTGTTAAGGGTAAAGTACCTCGAAGAATTCCTTGACGAGTTCAGACCCGATGTTCTCGTGGCCTTTGCCCACAGAGCCAATTACAGAGCTCTTATGGCAAGCAAAAAGACAAACACACCTACGGTGATATCCGTTCGCATAAATCCTGTGGGAAATTATGACGCATTTTCCGACAAGATACAGATAAAGTGGCTCTTCCCAAGGGCAGCAGGCTGTGTTTTCCAGACAGATGAGCAAAAAGCTTTCTTTAAGCCTTATTTGCAGGATAATTCAAGGGTAATACTTAACCCCATAAATGCAAAATACCACGGAGTAGCTCATCCTTTGACTCCGGATAAGGCAGTGGTCCATCATGCGAGGCTTGTGGATTTTAAAAACCAGCTGATGCTGTGTGATGCCTTTTTAAAGGTTCATGAGAGACATCCTGATTATGTGCTTAGAATCTACGGTGGCGGCTCAGAGGACGGAACTAAGGAGAAGCTTGAAAAGAAGATAGCGGATAATAATGCGGAGGAATTCATCTTTTTGATGGGCCCCTGCAGTCATATAGATGCGGAAATACCAAAGGGTGAGGTATATGCCTACAGCTCTGATTACGAGGGATTTCCCAACTCTCTGCTTGAAGCAATGGCTATGGGAATGCCTGTTGTTTCTACTGATTGTCCTCCCGGAGGACCAAGAACTGTTATCAGGGACGGCGAAAACGGATTTCTTGTGCCGGTGGGAGATGCAGATGCTCTTGCGGACAGAATCTGCCGTCTGATTGAAGATAAGGAAATGGCAAAACGCTTTGGCATTGAAGCAGCCAAGGTGTATGATATAGCAAACTCCGAGACTGTGTATGAGCAGTGGAAGGAATTCCTTGAGGAGGTCATTCCGATTCGATGATGGCAATGGTAAAACTAAATTTTGTCCATAACATCATACATTATCAAGAAGCCTTTCTCCTTCAAAATGACGCTTAATACAATACTAACCGGAAAAGGAGCAGCCTATGTGCGGAATTTGCGGATATATATCCAGAAACAGAATAACTGAGGATGAGCTTACAGCCATGAATGACACCATGATTCACAGGGGGCCTGATGATAATGGTGTTGAGCTTTATCCCGGTAAAGACGGATACGTGATAGGATTTGCACAGAGACGACTTTCAATCCTGGATCTTTCGCCCCTTGGGCATCAGCCCATGTCTACGGAAGATGGCAGGATTTCTGTCGTTTTTAACGGAGAGATATATAACTTTCTTGAACTTAAAGAAGAACTGAAAGGTTATCCCTTTAAATCTACCTGTGATACAGAGGTTATTCTTGCGGGATATCTTAAGTGGGGCGCCAAATTTGCAGACCACATTCACGGTATGTTTGCAATAGCCCTTTATGACAGAGAAACACAGGATGTTTATCTTGTTCGTGACAGAATAGGAAAAAAGCCGCTTTATTACTGGCTCGATAACGTCAATCTGGTGTTTGGATCTGAACTTAAACCAATAATGAAGTGTCCCGGCTTTAAGCCCGAAATCAGAAAGGCTATCATTCCGAGATATCTTTATCAGCAGTATATAAATGCTCCGGAGAGTATTTTTGAGAATGTATATCAGGTTGAACCGGGGCAAATGATTATTTTCAACAACGGAAATACCACAAAGTATAAGTACTGGGACATAAAGACCGCTTATAAGAAAAATGCCGCAAATCAGGTGGAGTCTTACGAGGAAGCAAAGTCCGGTCTTAAAAAGCGTCTTCAGAAATCCGTTGCAGACAGGATGATAGCGGATGTGCCTCTTGGTGCATTTTTATCCGGAGGCTATGATTCATCACTTATAACCGCTCTTGCACAGGAAAACAGCAAGGAACCGGTAAAGACCTTCAGCATCGGATTTAACGTTCCGGAGTATAATGAGGCGGAGTTTGCAAGGAAAGTAGCAGACCATCTGGGAACCGATCACACAGAGCTTTATATTGATGAATCGGAAATGCTTGATCTTGTTGAGAGCATTCCTGCTTATTATGATGAGCCTTTTGCGGATGAGTCAGAGATACCCACAATGCTTGTCTGCAAGCTTGCAAGGCAGAAGGTTACGGTTGCTCTGTCGGGAGACGGCGGAGATGAGTTTTTCTGCGGATATAATATTTATGAGAATGTAGCTCAGGCACAAAAACTTGATATCCCCGGGGCTATAGTAAACGGAGTGGGACAGTTTCACTTTGGAAGTGAAAAACTTCTTAAGAAGATGCCCTTCAGAGTTCAGGTGGTTGCTGATAACAGGAATCCTGAGACGAAAACCCAGTTTTCATCACCCAGCTATATTTTGTCTGCTCATGCGTTTATCACAGGCAAAGAGGAGATGGATGAGAGAATTTCAATAGACCGTTATTTGAATGGCGATTTTGGCAAAAGCGGACTTTACCCATGCAAATATCCGATTGAATCCTCTTACGGAGTTTCTGACTGGCAGATAAGGCGAATGCTTCTTGATATGGACACTTATCTTCCGGGGGATATTCTTGTTAAAATGGACAGGGCATCCATGAAGTATTCGCTTGAGTGCAGATGTCCTATCATGGATACAGAGGTTATGGAGTACAGCTTCTCCATACCGCATAAATACAAATTTATGAACGGCGATAAGAAGCATATCCTTAAGGATATTGCATATGATTACATACCAAGAGAGCTGCTTGACAGACCGAAGAAGGGCTTCGGTGTTCCCATGGACGCATGGCTTAGGGGGCCTCTTCGTGACAAACTGATTGACTACAGTGATGTGAACTTCCTTAAGAGACAGGAAGTTTTCAATGCGGAGTATACCTCACACTTTATAAGGAACTATCTTGAAAAGGGTGATGGAGGTCCCGCAACAGGAGCGAATTTCTCAAAACTGTCCTGGAGTTTCTTCAATTTCCAGCAATGGTATGAGAAATACATGAAGTAAACGTATGAGGTTTTTATGACTGACAAAGCGAGTCTTAAGAAAAAACATATAGCAATGTACATAGGCTCCCTTAATAAAGGCGGAGCTGAGCGTGTTATGTGTAACCTTGCTGAGTATTTTTTCAGCATAGGATATAAAGTCACGCTTGTTACGACCTATCTGTCGGATGATGAGTATCAGCTGCCGGACGCTACCTGGAAGGTGGTTAAAGGGCCTGAGGGCAAGGATGTTACTAAGGTGCTTAATCCCGATGAGCAGGAGCGCTTTGTAAACTTAAAAGCCGGAAAAGCAGTAGGAATAAACCGTGTTTTTTCAGCACTAATGCCATATGAAAAGGGTAACAGATTCCAGAATTTCGGAAGAAGAATAGATAAGCTCACAGGAATATGGGAGAGGATAAAGCCAGACCTTATTCTTTCATTCCTTGGAAAAAACAATGTGATGGCAATTCAGTCAGCATCAGGGCTTGATATACCTGTTGTGGTTTCCGTAAGGGCAACCCCCTCTGAGGAATATCCGACCTTTGGTCTTAAGACATCGATGAAGATTCTGTTTAGAAAGGCAGCAGGTGTTGTGGTCCAGACAAACGGTGCGATGGACTTTTTTAACGATGCAATAAGAGAAAAATGCCGGGTTTTGCCAAATGCGGTAAACGAAGAATTTATAGATCATGAGGTTGTGCCCTTTGGAGAGAGAAAAAAGGTAATAGTTTCTGTTGGAAGACTTGATGAGAACAAGAATCAGAAGATTCTTATAAATGCCTTTTCAGGTGTGATAAAAAAGCATCCGGAATACAGACTTATGATTTATGGAGAGGGACCTACAAAAAAGGCGCTGGTGAAGCTCTGCGGAAGTCTGGATATGCTTGATGAAACAGGACAAGGTGCCGATGGTAAGGTTACTTTCATGGGGAGTGTCGATAAGATAGCGGATAGGATAAGTGATGCCGAGATTTTTGTATTGACCTCCAGAACAGAGGGGATGCCAAATGCCCTTATTGAGGCTATGTCACTGGGACTTGCCTGCATTTCCACGGATTGCCCCTGTGGTGGTCCAAATGACCTTATAACCAATGATGAGAACGGAATTCTTATACCGATGGATTCAGATGTTACTATGGCTACAAGTATTGCCCATGCCCTTGAGAGGCTGATTGATGATCCCGGCTTTGCGAGAAAGCTTGGAGGATCAGCGCTTGATGTCAGGGAGAAATATAATCCCGACCATGTCAACGAGATGTGGCGCCAATTTTTTGAAGAACTGATTTAGGAGCCGGCGAATGCAATTTAATTCATATATTTTCATACTGTGCTTTTTGCCGCTTTCGCTTATTATGTACTTTATGTTTCATAAAGTTGGAAGGCAGAAGACGGCGCTCTTTTCGCTTCTTGCCATGTCATTATGGTTCTACGGGTACTTTAACCCCTATTACCTTTTGATAATCTGCAGCAGTATTGCGGTCAATTTCACCTTGTCAAAAGCAATGCAAAAGACAGGGGAGAACGCAGGAGATGGCAGGAAAAAAGCAATTTTAATACTTGGAATCATTTTTAACGTTGGACTGATTTTTTACTTTAAGTATTACGATTTTTTCATACAGAATGTTAACACCGTATTTAAGACGGATTTCAATTTAAAGCATATTGTTCTTCCTCTTGGAATAAGCTTTTTTACATTCCAGCAGATTTCCTTTGTGGTTGACGCATACAGAGGAGAAACGGGAGATTACTCATTCCTTGAATATGCGCTGTTTGTATCGTATTTTCCCCAGCTTGTGGCAGGCCCGATCGTACTTCACTCAGAGCTTATTCCTCAGTTTAGAGACAAGAAGAAACACAGCATAAACTTTGATAATTTAAGCCGCGGTATCATGATGTTTACCAGAGGTCTTGGAAAAAAGATGCTTATTGCGGATATGTTCGGAAAAGCTGTGGATTACGGTTATGCTCAGGCTGCGCTTATACCTGCGGGTGAAGGCGCACTGACAATTCCTGAGATTTTCATTGTTATGACATCCTATGCCTTCCAGCTCTATTTTGATTTCAGCGGTTACAGCGATATGGCAACTGGACTGGGTGCGATGTTTAATTTCGATATTCCGATGAATTTCAACTCGCCCTTTAAGGCTATATCAATAGCTGAATTCTGGAAGAGATGGCATCTTACACTGACAAGATTCCTTACGACCTATGTTTATATACCTTTGGGTGGCAACAGAAAAGGCAAGGTAAGGACCTACATAAACACTCTCATCGTATTCCTGGTGAGCGGAATATGGCACGGTGCAAACTGGACTTTTATTTTGTGGGGTATTTCTCACGGAATCGTGCAGTGCATCAACAAGCTGACTCACGGAGCATATGTAAAAACTGTCGAGGCAGCTGGAAAGCTTCCTCTGGGATTTGTTTTCAAAGGCATAATAAAAGCTGTCAGCTGGTTTGTGACCTTTGAGTTTTTGTGTGTGTCATGGATCATGTTCAGAGGCGAGAGCGTGACACAGTTTGTTCAGATAATAAAGAGATTTTTCGTGGTTAATCTGGATGTCAGATCAGACCTTATCGAGGGCTTCAGAATCCCTAAATTCAAGTATGTATTGGAGTTTTTGCACCTTCCAAGCTCTGATCATAATGTGCTTATGACAGGATGTGTACTGGCCCTTCTTGCAGCTTTTGTCGTATGCCTTTGCTGTGAGAATAATTATGAGAGAAAATATAAGACAAATGCGGCATCACTTTTGTTTACCTGGGTGATACTTGTCGCCTGCATTGTGTCAATGAGTTCGATTTCAACTTTCTTGTACTTTAATTTTTAATTGCGATAACCTATTGCAATGAAGCAGTTTGTTTTATCTTTTATTTATTGCGTTGAGGATTATTAATGACCGGAAAAAAGTGGTTTAAAGCTATTTTGATATTAACGATTGCCACACTGGCCCTAATAGCGGGGGTGGTGTATTTTGTGGACCCTTTTTTCCATTACAGAGCTCCGAACGGGAAGCTCTTTTACAAGTTGTATGACCAGAGATCACAAAATGACGGAATAACAAGGAATTTTGATTACGAAGCAATTATTACGGGTACCTCTATGTGCGAGAACTTTAAAGCAAGTCAGTTTGAAGAGGGACTATATTGCAAGACTGTAAAGGTAGTTTATTCCGGAGCGACTTACAAGGAAATCAACGATAATCTGAAGGTGTCCTATGAGAGCGGACATAATCCTGAATATATATTAAGACCGCTTGACTACACGCTTCTTGTAAGAGATAAGGATGAGCTTAGGGACGATATGGGAGAGTATCCCTACTGGCTAACAAATGACAACCCGATAGATGATGTGAAATATTTGCTTAATAAGGATGTTCTTTTAAGATATGCAATCCCTGCTCTTGTATCACCTCTGCAGGGAAAGACACCCGGCGTTACAAGCTTTGATGATTACAGCTATACCGATAATGATAATCAGTATGGTAAAGACTATGTCCTTTTGGGAAAAAAGAGATTTAAGGAGCCTGAAGCCATAGAATATCCGGGATCTGACACGGAGGCTATGAAAACACTTCATGACAACATTGAGCAGAATGTGGTTTCGCTTGCGAGAATGCATCCGGAGACAAAGTTTATATGCTTTTTTCCGCCATATTCCATGGTATACTGGGGAAATCTCTATGAAGAAGGGCAGCTTGATAATATACTTGCTTATAAGGAAGCGGCCATAAATCAGATGCTTGAATGTGATAATATACATATTTACAGCTTTACCACGCATACGGACATTACGGCTGATCTTTCAAGATACAGAGATCAGGCGCATTATGATGCGGGTGTAAACAGTTTTATCCTTGATACCATAATTATGTATGAAAACGGTTATGAGGAGACGGATATGTTTACAACGTCCGACAGAATAACTAAGGAAAATGCTATAGATTACTTGATGACAGAAAAACTGCTTCTCGGAAACTATGATTATAACAGTCTTGTAGACTGACCATAGTGCGCTGTCTCATTGATTAAAGATGAACGAGAAAACACACTTAGGTTAACAAATCCATAAATATGATTATGGAATTATACAGGTACAATTGTAATGTTTTTTGAAAAACGGAGTATATATGGGAGATCTTAGTCATTATTACTTTAACGGCATACCAAAGGAAAAACAGCCATTAATAACGGTAGCCATAACCTGTTATAACGTTGAAAGATATATATCCAGATGCATCGAATCTGTCATGGCACAGACCTACTCGAACCTGGATATTCTGATCATAGATGACGGTTCAAGGGATAAGACTGCGACTATCTGCGACTACTACCTGACTCAGGAAAAAAGGCTAAGAGTTGTGCACCAATCGAATCTTGGCCCCGGAACT
This sequence comes from Butyrivibrio sp. AE3004, assembly GCF_000703165.1. Taxonomy (NCBI): domain Bacteria; kingdom Bacillati; phylum Bacillota; class Clostridia; order Lachnospirales; family Lachnospiraceae; genus Butyrivibrio; species Butyrivibrio sp. AE3004. Next base: position 2,697,866 of record NZ_JNLQ01000002.1, on the reverse strand, counting down.
GCCAGAAATCATGCGATCGATATGGCAAAGGGAGAGTATATAGCTTTTCTTGATGGCGATGATTATGTGGAGAGCTACGCATACGAGTATATGATGAGTGCCATTTTAGAGTCCAGCTGCAAGCTTGCCATATGCGATTATTATACAAATAATGATGTAGAGCCTGCACAGATTCATCCTCTTACCGAGGATATGCGGGCAGGCAATATATATTATGTAAAGAGTGATGATATGATAACTGCCTGCATTGAAGATAAGGAAGGTTTGCCCTTTAAAAATATGGTATGGAACAGGCTTTATCATAAAAGTCTTCTGAAAGAAAAAAGATTTCCTGCTGTCATGTTTTTTGAGGACAGGCTTTTTTCCCTTGAAATTATGAATGATGTGGGAAAAGCGGTGTTCGTTGACACCCCACTTTATCATTATATAATAGACAGAAAGGACAGCTTAAAGGCTCAGGAGGGATTTTTCTGCATTTTTTCAGAGTGGATTCCGACATGCAAAGCGGTCAGAAATTATCTTTCAAGGATAGAAAGGGATGACCTTGCATATACTGAGGACTATCTTATGTACACGAGGCTTCTTGACTATTATTCGGAGGCGAAGCTTGATAAGATGGGAGATAAGAGCAAATATCTTGAAGACATAACGGCAACTCTTGAGAAATGCCGGGATGATTTTGATAATATTTTTGGCTGCAGGATTGCTGATCCTAAGGTTAAAAAGCGTATGCAGAAGTTTTTGGAGCATCGTTTTATTTATGATCATTTTTATGTTAAGTAACAATCAGGGGGTTGTATGATAATAATCAGAATGATGGGCGGACTGGGTAACCAGATGTTTCAGTATGCCCTGTATCTTCAGCTGAAAGCGTTGGGGAAGGAAGTAAAAATCGATAATTTCTACGGCTTTCGTGATGATCCGCAGCGAGATCCGGTTTTGGAGGATATGTTCGGGATAACCTATGACATGGCTTCAGATGCCGAGGTTATTGATATCACGGATTCATATTTGGATATCTTCAGCAGAATCCGAAGGAAGATTTTTGGACGTAGAACTAAGGAATACGAGGAAAAGACAGGTATCTTTGATCCAAAGGTATTCGAGCTGGAGGATGCATATCTTAACGGATATTTCCAGAGTGATAAATATTTCAGTGATAAAAATGTAATAGCTCAGCTTCGCAAGGAGTTTGTGATAAACCCCGGAGAAGTCTTTACGAAAGAGGAGAGCTGGGAGCTTTACAGACAAATTTGGGAGACGGAATCAGTCAGCATTCATGTCAGAAGAGGTGATTATCTTCTTCCCGGTGCAATAGAGACCTATGGCGGCATCTGCGATACGGACTACTATAAGAGAGCTATTGACCTTATGGTGGCTGAGCATCCCGGTGCTATTTTCTATGTGTTTACCGCTGATAAGGAGTGGTGCGAGGAGAATGTTTCCGGAAAGAAATTCCGTATTGTAGATACGGGTGAGGAGAATGAGGACGCTGCAGACATGCTGCTGATGAGCCTTTGCAAGCATCATATTCTTGCAAATTCCAGCTACAGCTGGTGGAGTGCATGGATGAACGATTCGCCGGACAAGACTGTTATTGTGCCCAAAAAGTGGCTAAATAATAAGCCTATGGATGATATATATACTGAGCGCATGACGCGTATCTGATTAGATTAAAGGAAGATTTATGAGTTTGAGTAATCCCAAGGAGAATAAGGCTGAAGGCTTAAAGCTCCTTACTAAGATAAATTATATTTTTGACAAAAGACAGAAGAGACAGCTTGTCATTCTCGGTTTCATGATCATTCTCGGAGGACTTTTTGAGACTCTGGGTGTCGGAATGCTTATGCCGGTATTTGACGTAATTCTTGATCCCGAGGCATTGCAAAAGGGAATGGCAAAGTTTCCGCTTATCACAGGTATTGCAAATTCTATGGGGATAGATACTGATACCAAAAGAATTTGCGCTATCATGGGACTTCTGATTTTTGTATATGTTGTAAAGAACATATATCTTGTAGTTCTTGTTTATGTACAGAACAGATTTATATCGACAACGAGAAATGACATGATTTCCCGTGTTATGAGAGAGTTTTTGAACAGACCTTACGAAGACTATCTCGGAGCGGATATACCTACAGTATTTCGTATAACAGATGGCGATATACCGAAGATGTTTTCACTTATGCTGGCACTTTTGAATCTTTGCACAGAGCTTGTGGTTTCAACATTTTTGGGACTTTACCTCATATATACAAGCTGGAAGATGGCACTTCTTATAATTGTTGTTCTGGTGGTTATTACTATTCCGATAACCAAGATAATTAAGCCCAAGATGAACGAAGTTGGACGTAAAAATCAGAGCATCAGTTCAAGAATAGCGAAGTGGAGAATTCAGGCTATTTACGGTCTTAAAGAGGTTAAGGTACTTAACAGAGAAGACTTTTTCATAAGAAATTACTATGAATCAGGTAAGCTGGGTGCAGCTACTGATGTAAGGTATACCGTATTAAACAATACTCCGAGACCTATCATTGAGACTGTGTTTATGGCAGCAGTTTTCGGATTTATCATGATCTATGTTGCAGAGGGCGGAGATCCGAAGCTCCTTGTAACACAGCTTATGGCTTTTGGTGTGGCAGCAGTCAGACTTATGCCAAGTGCCTACAGAATTAATACTTACATCACCGAGATTGCTTACGAGGAGCCGAGCCTTAACTTTGTATATGACAATCTGACAGAATCAATGAAGTCAGATAAAAAGATGGCTGCTGAGAGAATGGCGATTGCGGGCCCTGCATTAAAGCTTGAGGATAAGATAGAGCTTAAGGGTATAACCTTTGCATATCCGGATGCTGAGAAGAACATTTTCACAGGTGCGGACATGGTTGTTCCCAAGGGTAAATCTGTCGGAATCATGGGATCTTCAGGTGCAGGTAAATCAACTGTAGTTGATATCCTGCTTGGACTTTTGCATGCTAAGAGCGGAGAAATCCTTTGCGACGGAGCCAATATTTTCAGTAATTATGAGTCATGGCTTGCTCAGATAGGATATATTCCGCAAAGTATTTATCTTATAGATGAGTCAATAAGAGATAACATTGCTTTTGGTATTGATGCAGATGAAATAGATGAAGAGAGAATATGGCAGGTATGTGAGGAAGCACAGCTTGCTGACTTCATAAGATCTCTTCCCGAGGGGCTTGATACCAGGATCGGTGACCGGGGAGTCAGACTTTCCGGTGGTCAGAGACAGAGAATTGGTATCGCAAGAGCTCTTTATCACAATCCTGAGATACTGGTATTTGATGAGGCTACCAGTGCTCTTGACAATGAGACTGAGGCAGCAGTCATGGAGGCAATAAACAGCTTCCACGGCAAGAAGACGATGATAATCATTGCTCATAGACTTAACACTATTGAGAAATGTGACATGATCTATGAAGTAAGGGATGAAAAAATCGTGGAGACTACACTTGATGGAAAAATCATTTATCACCAAGCTACGTAATATATTTCTATATGCAGCGCTTACGATAGAATTATTCCTGATGATATACGAGAGGAGTACTCTTCCGCTTTCAAGCCCCAAGCAGATTTTCAGGATCAGCTTTGCTTTTACCGTACTTGCTCTTTTGCTGACGCATTATTCCTTGAAACAGTGGATTGTTATTGCCATAGTGGGAATTGTGAGTGTCATAGGTTATAAGGTGACAGGGAATAACGATCTGCTTAGATTTTCGTTATTTGTCATCGCCTGCAAGGATGCTGATCTTTTGAAGATGCTTAAGTATATTTTTGCCGTCACTCTGGCGGGACTTGTGGTCATTGTGGCAGCTTCCGTGCTTGGGATTGCGGGAGATGTAAAGCTTGTTTATGACTACGGAAGAGAAGTGGGGGATGAGGTCAGATATACCTTTGGCTTCGGTCACCCTAACACACTGCAGAGCGTCATTTTTTCAGTAACAGTTCTGCTTATATATCTTATAAAAGATTTTGATAAATTAAGAAGAAATGTTATAATGTTAGCCGCACTTGTATTTAATGTGCTTATATATTTTCTGACATATTCAAGGACAGGTACGGCGCTTACGATTTTTACAATCGTTCTTGCTTATCTTGTCTATGAATTTGAGCCGCTGAAGAATACAAAGCTTCTCTATATTGCCGGAATTCTGACTTTGGGAGCATGTATTTCTTTTTCTGTATGGGCTGCGGCTATCAGCGAATATGCCAGAAATGATGATTACCCGTTTTATCACAAGCTTGACAGGCTCCTGACAGGACGGATTCAGTCACTTTATTACGATACAAAATCCCATAAGGGCTCATTGCAGACTTGGAGTCTGTGGGGGGATGAGTTTAGTGGGAATGCTTTTTTTGATATGGGATGGGTCAGGCTTTTTTACTGGTATGGAATAATACCTGCCATACTTATCCTTATGGTTATTATCTATCTGATATACAGGCTATATCAGAACAGAGATTACGGAGTTATGATCATGATAATCTCTGTAAGTTTATTTACTCTGGTTGAAGCAAGCTTCGTTTCATCCTTTATTGGAAGAAATTATCTGCTTCCCATCGCCGGGGTATATCTGTTGTCAGACAGATGGGAGGAATACAGTGCAAGGAAAAACAAAATATCTGGTTAATTATACGTTATGGATAGTGGACATTATATCCATAATTATTTCATTCGTGCTCGCGACGTATATCAGATTCTGGAACTTCAGGGATATGCAGGATAAATACATGCACTTTTATATCTGCGTTCTGATGATTCTGGTATGTACGATATATACATTCACAATCGATTCCAACAGAGGTTTTTTAAAGAGGACCATCTGGAAGGAGGGAACTGCTGTAGCAAGATTTGAACTGGTACTCATCCTTGGTACAATTGCTGTCGCTTATATACTTAAGCTGGCTGAGCAGTTCTCCCGTCTGGTTATGTTCTATTTTATAATTATCAATGCGATTTTGATGCTGACGTTTCATCAACTGGTAAAGGTTATTCTCAAAAACCACTGGCAAAACGGAGACGCTGCAATAAAACTCCTTGTCGTTTCGGAAAAAGAGATGATGATGCCTACCATAAGACATCTTCAGCACAGACTTGAGTTCAACTATTCAATTGAGGGTGCTGTATGCCTTGACGAGGATATGTCAGGCGAGGAGATAAGAGGTGTTAAGGTTATTGCCAACAGAGACAATATTATCGATACCGTGACCTCCTATCCTGTTGATGAGATATTTATTTATACTCCCAATATAAGTCAGAAGGCTTTAAATGAGACGATCGCAGCTTTTGGTGACATGGGTGTGACGGTTCATTACTGCGTTGAGCTCCCGAACATTGCGGGAAGCACTTCGGTTGGCAACCTTGCAACCTATTCTGTTATCTCTTATATTCACGGAACAGAGAGATACAGAGCACTTATGATCAAGAGGCTTATGGATATTATAGGTGCGGCTGTCGGACTCGTATTTACGGGAATAGTTACTCCCTTTGTGGCACTTGCTATCAAGCTTGATTCTCCCGGCCCTGTTTTCTTTTCACAGGTTCGTATCGGAAGAAACGGCAGAAGATTCAAGATTTATAAATTCCGAAGCATGAGAACTGATGCGGAGGAAGTAAAGCGTAAGCTTGAAGATCAGAATGAGATGAACGGTCTTATGTTCAAGATGAAGGATGATCCCAGAATCACCAAGGTGGGAGCATTTATCAGAAAGACGAGTATTGATGAGCTTCCGCAGTTCCTGAACATATTTAAGGGAGATATGAGTCTTGTAGGAACAAGACCACCGACGGAGGATGAGTTCGAGAAGTATAATCAGTATTACAGAAGAAGAATCAGTATGACACCTGGACTTACCGGAATGTGGCAGATTAGCGGCCGAAGCGACATTGATGACTTTGATGATGTTGTTAAGCTGGATCTTCAGTATATCGATAACTGGTCACTCGGACTTGACGTGAGAATACTTATTAAAACTGTAGGAGTTGTTCTTTTTGGCAGAGGAGCACGCTAAATATGGCAAACAGAGAGGTCAGCGTTATTATTACTGTCTATAATATCAGGGAATATCTGGTCGACTGCATTGAAAGCGTAATAAATCAAACATATAAGGATATAGAGATTATTCTTGTGGATGATGGTGCGAGCGATGGAAGTGAGAAGCTCTGCGATGAATATGCAGCAAAGGATGAGCGCATTCGTGTTATTCATAAGAAAAACGGTGGCCTGATGTCTGCATGGAGTGAGGGCATAAAGGCTGCAACAGGCCGTTATGCTCTTTTTGTTGACGGTGATGACTGGGTAGATACGGATATGGTTGAGAAACTATTGAAATATGTAAGTGGTGACCCGGGAATCAGAGAGATAATCAGTAGTAACTATATAATCGAAAAAAAGAACGAGAAAAGAAAAGTTGCACACCCAATCGCACCGGGAGTTTATGAAAAGGAAAAACTTTCCGAAATAAGGACAAGGCTTCTCGGGGAAGAAAACAGACCAATAATAATGTCCAGGTGCATGAAGCTTATCACCCGTGAGCTGATATTGGATAATCTTCAGTATCTGAATTTTGATATAAGGATGGGAGAGGACGTCAATATCATGCTTCCGTGCATTCTGGATGCAGACAGGGTTACTATTGTTAAGGGCGGTTACTTTTATCACTACAGGACGGTAGGCGATTCCATGGCTCACGGATATGATAAGAGGCTTCTTGAAAATATTAAGTTGGATTATCATGTTTTCCTTGATATCATGGAAAAGAAGGGTGTAGCGAATGCTAAGCAGCAAATGGACAGGGAATATGTAAGACTGCTTTTTGTTGTTATGAAGAATGTACTTCGGATAGATACTCCGAAGATTACCGGGATAGTAAGAAGCATATTCGCTGAGGGGGAAGTTGCGGACGTAATAAGAAGGACACCTGTTACGGTGTCTGAGAAGTCCAACAAACTGGTATATTTTGGTATGAAGCATCCGAATGCGCTTGTGATACTGATACTTCGGATGATCATAAAAAGTTTTGACAGAGTAACTGCGGGGGCACATTAATGAATACAATCATGGGAAAACCTATGGTCAGTGTTATAATACCGGCTTACCGGGCACAGGATTACATTGAGGACTGTGTTAAGTCAGTGTGTGCTCAGAAAATATCCGATTATGTAAAGGATATGGCAGCAGATTGCAGTGATATAATGGAAATAGTCATCGTTGATGACGGTTCCACCGACTCTACGGGAGAAATCTGCGACAGATTAAGTGATAATATCCAGTATTTAAGGGTTTTTCATGTAAAAAACGGCGGTGTATCAAAAGCAAGGAATATCGGAATAGAGAATTCCTGTGGACGATATATCGCTTTTGTTGATGCTGATGATCTTGTAGGTGATCATTATATTTCAGACCTTTTGGAGTCGGCACTAAGGAACGCTTCATCAATTGTTATAATGGATGGAAAAATAAGCTCAGCTGAGCCTGTTACCGGGCACAGATACATAGAGGACGGCATACTTTCCGAAGATACTCATGTATGGGGAAAGCTTTTCTTAAGAGAACTGCTTGATGATGGAAAGAAGATCAGATTTCCCGAGGGCTTAACTATCGGGGAGGACATGCTTTTTTTGCTGGATGCTCTGATAAAGGTATGTGACAGAAAATGTATAAGCCTGATAGAGGGCGATGGATATAAATATAATTATAATGACAGTGGTGCTATGCTTACGCAGTTTAAGCCCTCATATCTTGACCAGATAAAGTGTTGGGACATAGCAGAGGAGCGTATCTCTAAAATGAAACATGGGATTTCCTCTGAAGCAAACGTCAGGTTTGCTGTAATTAAGACCATGGCAGCTCTTCTTGTTGTATCAAAATTTGCTAAATCCTATTATATGAGCGAAAATAGGGACGGGGCTCTTTCCGGAGCCATGAAGGATAAGGTTGTTTTATTTGCAAAGGATGAGATAAAAAGGGCAATGGGTGTTGCCGGTGCCTACGGACGCCTTTCTTTTGGCTACAAGATAAAGGTGGCAATATTTTCATGCAGCCCGGGACTCTACATCAAATTATACGGACAATGGAAAAAGAGATGATAAAAGAAGAAAACACAAGAAAAAAACTGTTTCTGTTTTCGGTTTTAATATGCTTTATTACAATTTTTATATATGAGATGCTTACCCCCATGCTTATGGATGACTTGTCCTATGGTAAGGAGGTTCAGAGTGCGGGGAACTTTTTTGAACTGTTTTCCCAGGAGCATAACCAGTATATGACATGGACCGGTAGGTCTGTTGCTCATATAATGCTTAGAATATGCATGTTTATTGATATGCATACCTTTGGCGGAAGAGTGTTCTTTAATCTTATTTCGTCGGCGGTGTTTACGGTACTGACTCTGCTTATATATTTAAATGCGGATACAAATATTCATTATAACGTTAAAAATTACATTCTGTCCGTACTTCTTATATGGCTGACAGGGATATCCTTTGGGCAGACAGTTCTGTGGGAAACAGGAGCATGTAACTATCTTTTTACAACAACGATTGTAATGACAATGATCACGCTCTACAGAAGAGCATACAGAAGCAGTATCTCAGGAGTTATGGATGTGGGGAAAAATGCTGGTGTAAGATGCGTGGGATTTTTTCTTCTGGGAGTTGTATCCGGATGGTGCAATGAAAATACCAGCGGCGGACTTTTCCTTATGATGCTGATTCTTATTGCCTATTATAAAAAGGTGTTTACATGGACTATTTCTGCTGCCATAGGTACTGCGCTCGGACTTGGAATAATGGTACTTGCACCCGGAAATAAGATAAGAGTTCAGTATATGGAAGAATCCAATACGGGGATTTTGGCGCTTGCTGCAAGATTTTTAAAAATAACGCTGACGCTCAAGGAAGAGTTTATGGTCATGCTGATAGTTCTTACTGTTATCTTTATTTTCCTGAAGGTGCAGGGCAGAAACTTTGAAGCGCTTAAGGAAATGATACTGTTTACATTTATATTTTTTGCAACGGCATACAGCCTCATTTTGACGGTAACACCTCAGGTCAGGGCGTATTTCGGAGCAGGGATATTTTTAACGGTGGCGATAGTTCAGGGCTATGCATGTATTAATACGGGAAGCAGGGGAGAAGACAGTCATGTCATCCTAAAGACTTTAAAGCTGGGAACTGTAGCTGCGCTGCTTATTTACATGGCATTTTCTTACATAGAAAACGGGGCAAATCTCGCCAGAATATATCGTGATGAGACAAGACGCTTTGATTATCTTGAATCAAAAGCAGAGGAAGGCGCTGAGGATGTTGAGATTCCCATGCTTCACGAGCAATTTGATAACAGGTATTCGGCAGCCTTTGAATGCGACGTCACTGAGGATTGGCAAAATTGGAACAACCAGATGATAGCAAATTACTATGGCTTTAAGACAGTTTCGGGAATAGACCCTGATGCCTTTGATGAGGATTGATAATGGATCGACAACTTTTATTTTATATGCACGCAGGAAGCGGCAATCATGGATGTGAGGCAATAGCTGATGCCACCCTTGAGGCGCTGACTTCCATATGTGCAAACGAAAACTATATACCCCCTGTGATAATTTCCAACAGCCGGGAGCAGGATATGATGTACGGACTTGGAGAGAGGGTAAAAAAGAACGAGTGTGAGATTGTTCAGGAGAGAATAATCGCAAATGACCTTATTCCTCATATTTTGTATTATGTTTACAGAAAACTTACCGGTGATGCGGTATCTTTTTTGAGATATCAGTTTAAGGATGTGCTGAAAAAAGCAGGTTCATATAAAAGGCCGATTGCCGTATCTATAGGCGGAGACAATTACTGCTATCCCGAAATGGTAAATGACTTAAAGCTTGCGCATGAAGCTTTTTTGGAAAAGAGTATGTCCTCTGTTCTTATGGGATGCTCTGTTGAACCGGATACGGTTGCATCACTTAAAGACGATCTTATGAAGTTTGACCTTATAACAGTTAGAGAGTCTATATCCTACGAGGGAATGCTAAAGGGCGGAATACCTGCTGAGAAGGTAAAGCTCTGCCCGGACCCTGCTTTTGTACTTCCTGTTAAGAAAAGCGGACTTCCTCAAGGGTTTGTCAAAGACAATACTATAGGATTAAATGTAAGTCCCATGGTTCAGGGAAAAGAATCAAGACCCGGAATAACCATGAACAATTACAGAAATCTTATAAAGTATATTCTTGAAAATATTGAGGGAGCAAAGGTTGCTCTTATTCCGCATGTGGTCTGGAGGAGCAATGATGATAGAGAGCCGCTTCAGAAGCTTTATGAAGAATTCAAGGATACAGGCAGGGTTATTCTTGGGCGCGATGCTTCCGCTGAGGAATTAAAAGGCATAATAAGCGCCTGCAGAATTTTTATCGGCGCAAGGACTCATTCCACAATAGCAGCCTATTCAACCTGCGTACCTACCCTTGTTTTAGGGTATTCCGTTAAGTCACGGGGGATTGCAACGGATCTTTTCGGGACAGATGAGAAATATGTGGTTCCCGTTCAAAAGCTTGAGACGGATGATGACCTTGCAGAGGCCTTTCGCTTTATTCTTGAGAACGAGGATGATATAAGAAAGAGATTACAGGAGATAATGCCTGAATATAAAAAGCGTGCTGTAGAAAACGCGCGTCTTATAAAGGAGCTTGTTTAATGCTAATAATACAGATTGCCGGCGGACTGGGAAATCAGATGCAGCAGTACGCAATGTACAGGAAACTAAAAAAAGCCGGTGCTGATAAGAATGTAAAACTTGATACATCATGGTTCAATAAGACCACCCAGGACGGGGTTCTTGCAAAGAGGGATTTAGAACTTTCTTATTTCCCAAATCTGCCGCTTCCCGTTTGCACTGATGAAGAGAGGGCATATTTCCTTGATAGGGGCGTTGCAAGGAAGGTAATGGAAAAGCTGGTTCCTTCTGCGAGCAAAAGATTTTCTGAGAGCTGCATGTATCATCCCGAAATATTTGAGCTTAAGGATAAATATATAGAAGGATACTTTGCATGCCAGAAATATTATGATGATATCATGGAAGAACTTCAGGATTTGTTTGTTTTTCCTACACATCCCGACCCTGAGATAAATATAAAAAATATGAACCTTATGAATGAGATGGAGAATATTCCCAGTGTAAGCGTTCACATCAGAAGAGGGGATTATCTTGATCCTGAAAATGCGGCTCTTTTCGGTAATATTGCAACTGAGGAGTATTATGAGAGTGCAATGGAATATTTCAGGGCACTTGATCCCGATACGCACTTTTATATTTTTACAAACGATCCTGATTACGCAAGACAGAAGTATGCGGATCCCGGAAGATACACGATTGTTGAACACAACACAGGAAAGCACTCACTGCTGGATATCCAGTTGATGAGTCATTGCATGGGGAATATCTGTGCCAATTCAACATTTTCGTTTTGGGGAGCCAGACTTAACCGCAGAAAAGACAAGAAGCTTGTAAGGACACTTACGATGCGAAATAATCAGCCTGTAGACCCGAGTCTTATGCATGAATACTGGCCTTCATGGGTGCTCGTGGACAAAGATGGCAAAATGCGGTAAAATAGACATTTAGTTATTGATTATTGTATGAAGAAGGATGCGGCAGATGCCCGATATTAAGATCATTATAGCAACTACAAAAAAATACAGAATGCCAAGTGATCCGGTGTACATGCCTTTACAGGTGGGAGCGGCTATGAAGAAGGCTGCGAGCACACCTTATGAAAAGGACAATACGGGGGACAATATTTCACTGAAAAACAGCAGCTATTGTGAGCTTACAGGCCTCTACTGGGCTTGGAAGAATCTGAAGGCTGATTATATTGGTTTAGTTCACTACAGAAGATATTTTGCTTCACCTGAGACAAGGGGTGAAGAGGATCCGTTCAACAGAATTATAGGCGGAGAAGAAATCAAGCGTCTTCTGGCAAAGAATTGTATTATAGTACCTAAAAAGAGAAAATATTATATAGAGACCTTGCAGTCACATTATGCTCATACCCACTATGTGGAGCAGCTTGATGAGACAGGTAAGGTGATAAAGGACATGTATCCGGAGTATGTGGAATCATTTGAGAAGGTTATGACACAGACCTCAGGACATATGTTTAATATGATGATAATGCGCAAGGATATCCTTGATAAATACTGTGAGTGGCTTTTTAGCATACTTTCAGAGGTTGAATCCAGATGTCCTCAAAACAACCTGAATGCATATCAGGGGCGCTACATTGGAAGAATTGCAGAGCTCATTTTTAACGTGTGGCTTGATTATCAGATCACATCAGGAACCATTCCCAGATACCAGATTCAGGAACTGTCCTGTGTACACATTGAGACAGTCAACTGGTTAAAAAAGGGAGGAGCATTCCTTGCAGCGAAGCTCTTTCATAAAAAATATGATCACAGCTTCTGATCATACAGAATTAGTGGGAATTTAAAAAAGTGGGAAAAATGAAAGCCATAGGTTCGGGAGATAAGAGACATTTCTTTAAGACCGGTTTTCGCGGGGCACCCGGAACCTTTGAATTAAATGATGAGCAGTTAAAAAGACTTCAGCAGACTCTTCTGGAGATGCTGAAGGACTTTATAAAAGTTTTTGAAGAAGAAAATATATTCTATACATTAAGCGGCGGTTCTGTTCTCGGAGCCATCAGGCATCAGGGCTTTATTCCATGGGATGATGATATAGACATCAATATGCCCAGGCGTGACTTTGAACATTTGAAAAGAGTGTTTAATGAAAGGCTGGGAGATAAGTATGTTCTTTGCGGACCCGAGTTTGGCAGGGGATATGGAATGACCCATGTTCAGATAAAGAAAAAGGGTACTGTTTATAAAGCCTTTAATGAACTTACGATGAAGGACACAGGTATTTTTATTGATATATTCGTTCTTGAAAACACCTATGACAGTGGACTTAAACGAAAGCTTCACGGAGGATTGTGCCTGGCACTTGGATACATCCTTACCTGTAGGAAGACTGCAGAGGATTGGAAAGCGCTTCGGCCATATTTATCGGTTAATGAAGTGTTAAAGGCAGCCTTTGCAAAAAAGATGAAGATAGGCAGACTTTTCAAATGGAGAAGCCTGGATAGTATGGCAAAGAGAGTTATTTACTGGTATTCCTTTTGCAAACAGGAGAACTCGCAGCTTGTATGCATTCCAAGCGGCAGAAAGCATTATTTCGGAGAGATGTACAAACGGGAGGATATGTGTAAATCCCGAAAAGCTGTTTTTGAGGGTGTTGATGTGAGAATTCCCAAGGGAACGGAAAAGTACATGGAGATTCTTTACGGACCGAATTATATGCAGATTCCAAAAAAAGAGGACAGAGAGATTCATTCGGCTGTTGCCTTGAAATTTGGGAAGGATTGATGGCATCGGAAAAAGGAAGATAAGGAAAAAGGAGAACAAGATATGGCAAATATAGCGATTATCATTGCAGGTGGTTCAGGACATCGTATGCAGCAGGACATTCCAAAGCAGTTTATAAATGTCTATGATAAGCCCGTTCTTATCTATACTCTGGAGGGCTTTCAGAAGCATCCACAGATTGATGCTATTGAGCTTGTGTGCATAGATGGTTGGCAGGATATGGTCTGGGCTTATGCCAAGCAGTTTAATATAACAAAGCTTAAATGGATAGTTGCCGGAGGCGAGAGCGGACAGGAATCCATCAGAAACGGTGTATTCAACTTAGAGGGTAAGGCAAATGATGACGATATCATAATCATTCATGACGGTATCAGACCTCTCGTTGATGAGATGGTTCTGTCAGATGTAATCGTTGTCTGCAAAAAGCATGGCAATGCTGTTACGTCCCTTCCTTACAATGAGCAGATCTTTGTAGTCAACGAGGAGGAAGAAGGCACTACCAAGAAGTATATTCCAAGAGAAACATTAAGAAGAGTTTCAACACCTCAGGCATATAAATTCGGCAAGCTCGACTGGGCATATCATGAAGCTTTTGAGAAAGAAATCGGCATCAAGGGCAGTGCTTATACAAATACAATGATGGTTGACCTTGGAGAAAAGCTCTATTTTGCAGCAGGCTCCGATAAGAATATCAAGCTTACTACAAAGGATGACCTTGAGATGTTCAAGGCATACCTTAAGTCTGACAAGGATAACTGGCTTAAATAAAAAATAATAATCCCGCCTTTTCCTTAGAGGGGTAGGCGTCCGCGAAACTGACGGGTGAGGGGATATTGAGGATGCAAATGAATTTATTAGATAACGAACTTTACAAAGATGACATAAAGCAGGTGGCAACACTTGAGCTTCCCTGGGAGAAGCTTGACGGAAAAACAGTTATGCTCTCCGGAGCAACCGGACTTATAGGAAGCTTTTTGATAGATGCTCTACTTTACAGAAACAAGCATATTGGCAAGAATACGAAAGTTGTTGCTCTCGGAAGAAGTAAAGAGAGAATCTACAACAGATTTGGATTAGACGGTGATACGGAATACTTTGAGGCTTATGCACAGGATGTAAACGATGATATATCTGATGAGCTTAAGCAGGTGAGTGCAGACTATATACTTCATCTTGCAAGTAATACACATCCTCTTCAGTATTCTACAGACCCAATAGGAACAATTATCACTAACATTATCGGTCTTAAGAATATGCTTGATCTTGCTGACAGCAAAAAGGCTGAGCGTTTTGTTTTTGCATCCTCCGTTGAAGTTTACGGTGAGAATAAAGGCGACACGGAGCGCTTTTCAGAGGATTATCTGGGTTATATCGACTGCAATACCTTAAGGGCGGGTTATCCCGAGAGTAAGCGTGCAGGAGAGGCTCTGTGCCAGGCATATATCAAGCAGAAGGATATGGACATAGTAATTGCCAGACTTTCAAGAACCTATGGCCCTTCAATGCTTAAGTCTGACACCAAGGCGATTTCCCAGTTTATCAAAAAGGGTGTGGATAAAGAGGACATTGTCCTTAAGTCAAAGGGTAATCAGCTTTATTCCTACAGCTATGTAGCCGATGCTGTTTCAGCACTCTTATACTGTCTCCTTTTTGGAAAGAACGGAGAGGCCTACAATATCGCAGATCCGGCCTCTGACATAACTCTTAAGGATATGGCGGAGATAGTAGCTGAATATGCGGGCAAAAAGGTGGTGTTTGAGCTTCCGGATGAGACAGAGGCTGCCGGTTATTCCAAGGCAACAAAGGCTATGCTTGATTCCTTTAAGATAAAGACCCTCGGCTGGAAGGCTGAATATGATATTAAAAAGGGACTTACAAGGACAATTGATATACTGAGATGGGCTAGTGTACTGACACATCCATAATTAACCAAATTGCTTGTCTATGAATTTATATGCGTTGTCAAAAATCTTGCCAATGCCCGCATTGCCTGCGATTTTTATCCTAGCATATAAATCCATATACTTCACAATTTGATTAAAGATGGACATGTCAGTACACTAGTACAGAATCTTACGACCAATAGAGTTTTAGTACAAAACAGATATATTGCATATTAAGTAAGAAAAAAGTGATGAATCAGACTTTCGTCTGACTCATCACTTTTATTATTTCCGCAATACGTGCATCAAAGCTGTGCTTTTCTTTTACAAGTGATTGCGCCATGGAGGCAATGGCATTTCGCTCATCGGGATGTGAAAGATAGTAGTCGACTTTATTTTTCAGATCATCACGGTCATTATAGGTAACTACTGCATCCCCGAGGAGTTCATGAATGCCGGGAACATTATCACTTATTACAAATGCGCCTGCGCACAGTGCGTCGAAGATTCTGTTTGAGATTATTCCGTATTCCAGCATATCGTCCCAATGATCATTTAACAATATTGCCGCGTTGTGATAAGCGGACGAAACCTCGGAGTTGGCAATGTAGTCAGAAACCACATGCTTTTGAACCTCCGGGAAATCTTCCCAGTGACGTCCGTATATCTGAAGGTCGTGTTCTGTAGGAATGAGATCCTTAATTATTCTTCGATAGACATGTCGGCTGTTGCCTACAAAAAGAAGCTCGGGTGAGAGCGAGCAGCTTCCCGAACAGAACATTACATCCGGATCCGTGCATTGAGGAAGGACAGAAGAGGCTGTTTTAATCTTAGGCTCAAAGACTTCCTGCATTTTTTCGGAAGCAAAAAATACATGGTCCGCCTGGTTTAGCTCCTCCGGAGTAATATCAGCGGGGTGAGAGATGGCCCAGAACATCATGATCCTGCCGGTATCAATTGCTGATCTGTAGTAAGGTCTGGTGCCGCGAAGCACTATGGAATATTTGGAATTCGTATAGTCATACCAGTGTTCCCTTGAAAGTATATTTACCTTGAAACCCTGTTTTTCAAAGGACTTCTTCATGGCAAGGGCATAGTGGTAATCTCCCCAGAACTTGGCCGATTCATTTTCGGGCATCGGTCCGCAGATGTCTATGCTGTTTGCATCAAGGTTAGCAGAAGAAGCCTGTTTTTCTGAAGATATATATCTGTACCATCTGCTTCTGAATATCCTTCTGTTCAGTAGCCTCGCATCTTTCTTCTTTTCCGTTTTGAAAGAAACGGAAGCCGTGCAGGAGGCACTTAGATAGTTTTTTAATCCTTTTGCTTCACATAAAAAGCAAATATCGCTAAGAGCATAGGGAGAAAATTCCGTATCATACATCTCAAAAAATCCATGATGTTCTTCAAATTCTTTAAATGGCATCATCAAAAGATCGGTAGAAGGTATTCTTTCTTCAAGTATTGAGGCTTTTGATCTCCACAAAATTTTCCGGTTTCTGTTTTCTTTTAACAAAAGATAGGGTGTAATACCGTCTTTTTCGAAACGTTTTTGAGTGCATAGACCAAGCTGTTTTATAAGTCCTGAATTTGTCCTTCCGGATTTTTTGGAATAATAGCTTCGTGCGCCTACTGCACCTGCAGATCCATTTCCACTATAAACGGAGAACAGAATCTTATCAAAGGCCTTAGATATATCGTAAACGTTATTAAGAAAAATGATATAATCTGCCTTTGCCTCAAGAATGCGCTCATTTACAGTTTTAAAAGAAACCTTTTTTTCGGAAAAGGTTATGAAACTGTAATCAAAAAGCCCTGATAGGCGGGATTTTATCCGAAAAAGAGTATCTTCCGATATGTCTGAACCCGGAAGGAAAGTAAGCGCCATTAAAGGACGCTGTGTGTCCGGAAGTTCGATGTTTAACTTTTTTTCTCCTAAGTCAGTAATAGTATTTTGCACCGGTCTGATACAGCTTGCTATATGACTGTTTATGGCGCTTTTTATTTTTGCTGTTTTTTTACTTAAGTTTTGCATATGAATTAATTACCCGTAAATTCGCTTATTTTCAGGAATATATTATAATTGAAGTCCGGCTTTTTTGCACATAATTTCTGCTGACTTGTCTTATATAAGAAATATTGATAAAATAACTTGGCTGCAAATTGAAAAATAAAGCATTAATATAAGTAATCTTTCTAGTATTGCTGCTATGAAGATTTTGATTGAAGGCAAATATGAAGTTGATCTTAAAAAGGGCATTCAGATTTGTAACGAGGAAGATTGTGTTTCCCGTGTATTACAATCTGAATACGTTAAAGCCCATTAAGGAAGATAAGGTTGTATTTGTTGAGCTGAGGGTTTCGAAGCTGTCAAACAGTTTTACGGAATTGTATGAGTACCTTGATACGAACTATGATCTTGATATAAGGACACATTTTATCAGACACGGTTTTGTGGGTAATCGTGAGAAATATGCTTACATATTTTCTTTTTTAAAGGATGCTGCTACTGCTAAATACATTATATTTAACGAGGCGGCTGATATATTCGGCTCAATGAGAAAAAGAAAAAATGCACATATGCTCTGTACCTGGCATGGATGCGGTGCATTTAAAAAGTTTGGCTTAAGTACCCTTGATAAGGAATTCGGAGATTCAGGTATTGAGGCGAGATTGTACCCGGGGCATCCCGATTATGACATGGTCACAGTGAGCAGTCCCGAAGTTATCTGGGCATATGCCGAGGCTATGGGAAAAGAGAAGAATAAAGAGTGCATAAAGCCTATAGGTGTAAGCAGGACAGATGTATTTTTCAAGAGAGATTACATTGACAGGGCTTTTGAGAATCTGTACCGACTGGTTCCCATGGCGCGTGGAAAAAAGGTTATTTTGTATGCACCGACCTTCAGAGGGGAAACCAAAACAGCTCTTGCACCCGGGGAACTTGATATAGGCCTGCTTTACGAAAACCTGAAGGATGAGTATGTTTTGCTGGTAAAGAACCATCCTATCTGTCATAATAAAACGATAATTCCTGGAGAGTATCGGGACTTTGCAGTCGATATTACAGGGAAGATATCAACCGAAGACGTTATTTGTACTGCTGATATATGTATTTCCGATTATTCGTCTCTTGTGTATGAATACTCACTGTTTGAAAGGCCGATGCTGTTTTTTGCTTTTGACCTTGATGAGTACTTCGATAACAGGGGATTTTATTATGACTATGAGGAACTGGCACCGGGACCTATCTGTAAGACCAATGAGGAGCTGGTTCGGGAAATAATTCACTTGAGTAAATCCTTTGAGGATTCGGGATATAAAAAGAAAGTCTGTGATTTTAAAAACAGATTTATGAGTGCCTGCGATGGGCATGCTACATATCGTATTGTCAGAGAGTTCTTTGGCAGTGACATAGAGAAGTTTAGAAAGGAAAAGTAGCAGAATACCTTAGATAAAGGTATTTAAAAAGGCGAAGAAATGAAAAGTAATATATTAAAAAAATGGAGTAACAGAATAGACGAATATAAGTTTTTGTTTAGTCAGCTTGTAAAGAGAGACTTTTCCCAAAAGTACAAGAGAACAACACTTGGTATGGCGTGGAGCGTACTTTCACCCCTTCTTACATTGCTTGTAATGAAGATAGTATTCACATCTTTTTTTGGAAGAAATACGCCTCATTACACCACCTATCTTTTCAGCGGTAACCTGGTTATGGCATTTTATAAAGAGGCTACCAAGAACGGAATGGATTCTCTTTTGAAGAATGCCAAGATAATTGAGAAAATAAACCTTCCCAAGTATCTGTTCCTATTGTCCAAGAATGTGTCGGCTCTGGTTAATTTCTCGCTGACGCTTACTGTATATTTCTTCTTCTGTTTTTTGGATCATATTATTTTCAGTCCCAGAATGCTGATGCTGATATACCCGGTAATATGCCTGACAATTATGAATATCGGAATAGGAATGATTCTGTCGGCATTATATGTTTTCTTTAGAGATATAAAGTATCTGTATGATGTATTTTTGACACTGCTTACCTACTGTTCTGCGATATTCTACAGAGTAGACAGATATAGTCCTGCTACGCAGAATCTGTTTTTGTTTAACCCTGTGTATGTCATGATCAAGTATTTCAGAACGGTTGTAATCGATATGACGATTCCTTCACTTCAGTATCATATGTTGTGCCTGTTCTATGCACTTTTCTATCTTGCTATAGGCTCATGGGTTTATAAGAAGTACAACAATGAGTTCATTTACTACTTATAATAGTTGAGATCATTATCGATTGTTTGATTTAGTTGGAGATAAGATATGGCAGTTGTAAAGTGTGATAACGTAAGTGTTATTTATAAAACCGGGAATTTTAAGGCGATAGGTCTTAAGGAGTATGTGGTAAGACATCTCTCCGGAAAGTTTGAAGTTAAAGAATTCTATGCAGATAAGCATGTCACTTTTGAGCTTAATAAGGGTGATATGCTTGGAATTATCGGAACAAACGGTGCCGGTAAAAGTACAATACTAAAGGCTATTACAGGCATTATGAAGCCTGCTGAGGGAAAGGTTACGACCAAGGGCAGAATTGCCGCATTCCTTGAGCTTGCCAGTGGATTTGATCCGGAGATGACCATAAAGGAAAATACATATCTTCGCGGTGCGATGCTTGGATATTCCAGAAAGTTCATCGATGAAAAATATGATGATATTATAAAATTTGCAGAGCTTGAAAAATTTGAAAGCTATACCTTTAAACAGTTATCAAGCGGAATGAAGAGCCGACTTGCTTTTGCCATTGCAAGTCAGTGTCAGCCGGAGATTATTATTCTTGATGAAGTACTGAGTGTAGGTGATGGTGCTTTCAGAAAAAAGAGTAAGGAGAAGATGCTTGAGATCCTTGAATCGGATGTGACAGGAATCCTGGTTTCTCACTCTGTTAATCAGGTTCGTGAGCTGTGCAATAAGATTTTATGGCTCGATCACGGCAATCAGATTGCTTTTACTGATGAAAAGGATCTGTACCTTGATGCCTATGAAGAATTCCTTGAAACTAAGGTGCTTCCCAAGAATAAGCAGGATATAACAGATATGGCTTGTTCTTACAGAATAAAAATGCAGGCAAGACATGAAGCTGAAAGCAAGAAGGAAGCAGCAAGACTTCAGGAGGTTCTTGAGGGCGGTGAGAAGTCATCTGCTATTACCGCGGCTATCGGTATTTTACAGAAGAATTGTCCCGAGGCTCTCAATAAGAAATATCTAAAGGAAAACAGATCATGAAATTTTTTAATAAGATATATCGTGTCACTTTCAGATTCCTTACAAGAAAGGTAATTTTCAAATTCTATTATTGGCTGTGCTCCAGAAAGCCAATAAAAGAGGATAAGGTTACTTTCCTTGAACTTAGACTCCCGCAGCTGTCGAATAATTATCAGCTTCTTCATAAGGAGCTTACTACCAAGTATGATCTGGATGTAAATGTTCATTACATCAGACAGGGCTTTGCAAGAGGCACAGATAAATATAAGCGTATTTTTGCATTCCTTAAGGATGCGGCTACATCCAAATATCTGATTCTGAATGAAGGATCAGATATAAGCGGCGGACTTAAGAAAAGAGAAGGCCAGCATATCATGAATACCTGGCATGGATGCGGCGCTTTCAAGAAATTCGGAAGAAGTACAGCCGATAAGATTTTCGGAGATACAGCTAAGAACGCAGAGAGATATCCTGCGCATCCCGAGTATGACCTTGTTACTGTAAGTAGCCCTGAAGTTGCATGGGCTTACGTGGAGGCTATGGGTAAAGAAGCTAATCCTGATTGCATAAAGCCTCTTGGACTTAGCAGAACCGATGTCTTCTATGATCCTGAATTCATTGCAAATGCAAAGGAAAATGTATTAAAGACAGTTCCTGCAAGCAAAGGTAAAAAGATACTTTTGTACGCGCCTACCTTCAGAGGAAGAACAAAGGGAGCTTTCTCACCAAGCGAGCTGGATATTAAGAAGTTTTATGATAACTTCCATGATGACTATGTTCTTTTATTTAAGCATCATCCGATCACTCATGAAAGACCACAGATACCGGCTGAGTATTCCGATTTTGCTTTTGATGTAACGGATTCTCTTTCAATTGAAGATCTGATCTGTGCTTCAGATATATGTATTTCGGATTATTCATCACTTATTTTTGAGTATTCTCTTTTTGAGAAACCGATGATTTTCTTTGCATTTGACCTTGATGAGTACTTTGACTGGAGAGGCTTCTACTATGATTATGATGAGCTTACTCCGGGACCTGTTGTTTCCACAAATGAAGAGATGATCGATTACATCAAGCATGTGGACGAGCGTTTTGACAAAGAAAAGGTACATGAGTTTAAAAAGAAATTCATGGCATCATGTGACGGAAATGCTACCTATAAAGTAATAAGAGAGTTCTTTGGAACAGAGATATCAAAGTATCGCAAGAGCAGCGGCAAGGTAGAAGTCTCAGTTGTAGTTCCTTCATATAATACAGAGGAATTTATTGATACCTGCCTTTCATCTATTGCGAATCAGACCTTCAAAGATATAGAAGTAATTGTTGTCGATGACGGCTCAACTGATAATACAGTAAAAAAGATCAATAAATTTGTCAAAAAAGACAATAGATTCAGACTTATAGAGCAGGAACATTCCAATGCGGGTGAGGCAAGAAACAAGGGCCTTAGAGAAGCTAAGGGAAAATACATTGTATTTTGGGATTCCGATGATTTCTTTGAACCTCAGGCAATCGAGGATCTTTATGACAGAGCTGAAGCCAAAAAGGCGGATATTGTTATTTGCAGGCATTGCAAATATGATACCAAGTCCGGAATGAAGATGTATGTTCAGAGCAGTATAGCCTTTTTACCTGAAGAGGAAGTATTTAGCAGACATGAGATACCGGAGCGCATTATTAATGTGACTACAAACGTACCATGGAATAAATTCTTCAGGGTGGATTTTGTAAGAGAGAACGGTATAGAGTTTCAGAGCATTGAAAAAGCAAATGATGCCTTTTTCTCAATGTCATGTATGGCATTTGCCGAGAGAGTATGCTTCCTTGATGAATACCTTGTAAATTGGAGAACAGGACAGAGTATTTCAACTACAACGGATCCCAAGAGATCTCCTTTGTGTGTATTTAAAGCATTTGAAAAGACAAAGGACTTTTTGGTCAGCAGGGGAATATATGATGAGGTTAAGCGGAGCTTTATAAATAAAGCATTGGGCAGCTATCTGTATACTGTAAGTACGTTTGTCGGACAGCAGAATATAAATAACTTCAAGACAGCATTCAACTATTTTAAAGACGAAGCTTTTCAGAAACTCGAAGCTCCCGAAGATATGAAAGCCTGCATTTACAGAGAAGAAAAGTACGAACTGTATAAGTCTATCAAAGAAGGCGATATGGTACCGATTTTCATGAAAATGCTGACTGATTCACAGGCAAGGGCGGAGAAGATTAACAGCAAGCTTCTTACCCGTAAAGAAAATGTGGATAAGAAATATGACAGAATGAAGAATTCTTTTGCCTACAAAGTGGGAATGAAGGTAACATGGCTTCCCAGAACCATAAATGCTAAACTACACGGCACCAAGGAATAAAGAGGTCGCATCCGATTATGCGTTCTTTGCAACTCGGGATAAGATAAATAAAAATAAAGGCCCCAGTATATATTTGCTTTCATCCGATTATGCGTTTTTTGCAACGAGGATGAAATTAAATATATCCCGGGGCGATTTATTATAATTTATTTAACCGTAACCTTCACTTTTGCGTAGTATTTACCTTTCTTTGCGGTAATAATTGTTGTTCCTTTTCCGGTACCTTTGATTCTGCCTTCATTGTCAACGGTAGCAACTTTCTTATTATCTGTACTGAATTTAGCCTTACCATCTTTTCCGTAGAAGGAAATTTTTGATCCCTTACCTTTTTTCAGATTTACAACGCCTTGATCTGCAGCAACATAGGTTCCTTTGCCGCCGTAAGGACGGTGGCCGGCCTTTTTAACAGTGTTTGCATAAGTAATAGTTATCTTACTCTTTTTGTCTTCAAGGTTAATACCACAAGTCTTTGGCTTGGTAACTGTGTTTTCGGCTACAAGCTCGGCAACAGATTTTTTGTTTAAATTGATTCCGCTCTTTTTGGGTTTTACTATTGTGTTACCGACAATACTATCATTTTGGGAGGACTCGATAGCAATTCCATGGCCATTAGCATTATTTATAGTGTTTTCGGAAATGATATCATATTTTGAATCAATAATAGCGATACCATGGCTCTTGGTCTTATCAATCTTGCTCTTTTCCACAATAACAGCGTCACATTTTTCAACACGAATTGCATTGGTTGCTGCTCCGGAGGAAGTGATTCCGGAAATAGTACTGTCTGAAACGTATCCGGCGTAAACAGCGTAAGCATGAGGTCCGGTAACGGTGATATTTTCAACCTTAAATCCACTGAGCACTGTTGTGCCGTTTCCACTTATTCTTACACCACAGGTAGTTTTTGCGGAAGAGTTCATAAGTGCTATGGAGTTATTTGAAATTGTGTTGCCTGCCGCATATGCTCCGGGGTTACTGAGAATCTTGGATGATGAAGGTCTGCAGTCAATACCAAAGCCTACCTGTGACAGAGTGTTGTTGCTGATAGTAGAGTCCTTAAAGCCAACTGCTTCTATAGCTGTACCCGTAATGTTATTGAACTTGCAATCCTTAATGGTTATTTTTTCAAATAAGTGACCGGAAACAACTCTGTGACCACCGATTGCGCGACGTACATTGGAGAATGTACAGCCTGAAACGGTAACATTTTCACAAGCATTACTATCGAGAGGCTCCATAGAAAAATTACCCGGAGTCGCTACGTCAAGGGTGAAGGCTTCGTATTCACCTTTGTCATCAGCGCTTGAATAATGGCCGTCTTTGAAGGTACAGTTTGTTACTGTAACATTCTTGCAGGCAGCAAACTCAAGCATATGTCCGTTATTTGCATCAGTAAAGATCAGATTGTCGAGAGTTACATTACTTGAATGTCCGACGATCATAAGACCTGCAGTGTCTGAAGAACCTGCGGACCTCTTGATGGTGCCGTTCTTTACAGTGATATTTGAGTAGGCATCATAACCACCTGTACCGTTTGCTGATGTAAAAACTAATGTTCCGCCGTCTCTTTCCACTGTTGAGTTGCCAAGATCAAGTGTCAGTCCTGAATAGAGATTAATAGGTGCATTACCTAATTTGTAAGTTCCGTTCTTGAGCGTAATGTTAGCTACTTTATCCTGAATGGCT
Source organism: Butyrivibrio sp. AE3004 (assembly GCF_000703165.1). NCBI lineage: Bacteria > Bacillati > Bacillota > Clostridia > Lachnospirales > Lachnospiraceae > Butyrivibrio > Butyrivibrio sp. AE3004. The sequence continues at coordinate 2,673,228 of NZ_JNLQ01000002.1, read as the reverse complement.
TTATAAAGTTCATCAACATTACTTACTGTTCTGGAATCGGAGGTAGCTGTTGCACTATCCGAAAGAGTCTGAGTCTCGATAGCAGGCACACTGTCATCCAATTCCTGTGCGTTACCTGTGATGGGTGTAGTATTAAAAATAGATCCTTCAATTAGCAATAGAGATAATAATAATGTTATTTTACGTTTCAATTTTTTTACCCCCTTCATAAAGAAAAAAATTGACATTGCCGTGTAATCATAATATTACTAAAATTTGAAAAAACTGTCTATTGGCATTTTTGTATAGACTATATGATTGGATTAGGTATAATTGTTTGATAAATGTTTGACAGGGACTAAATGGGTGGAAATTATGCCGTTTATCCGATATAATAAGTTAGTTGATAATTAGGTCCGGACCAGGTTTTTTATAGTTTATTAAGAAAACTTTTTTATAAAAAACACATTTAAGAAATTGATTTTTTAGTAATAAATTGTGCTTTTTTTATGTCAGTCCGGATAGCTTTTCTTTAAAAATCGGAGGAGAAAAAGTATTGAAATACGGAGTACTTTGGAGAAGGACAACCAAGAACATTGGTGATGACATGCAAAGCTATGCAGCTAGTTTGTTTTTACCAAGTGTTGATTATATGGTGGATATTGAGGAACTCGATAGCTTCGTGGCTGAAGATGATGAGCCTGTTGCTACCATCATGAGTGCATGGTATATGTGGCACAAGTGGAATTGGCCGCCGTCAAAATATGTTTATCCTATGTGGATAGGTTTCCACTATGATGACATTCAGAGAGGACGCAGACGAGGAATGCCATGCCACTTTGAGTATCTTGAGAGCGGCCCGGGTAAAGAGTACCTGAAAAAATATGAGCCTATCGGATGCCGCGATCCTTATACAATGGAAGAGCTCAGTAAGCGCGGGATAGAAAACTATTTTTCCGCATGTGTTACGCTGACACTTCCAAGGCGCGATATTCCCAAGCCTGAGAAAGAATACATTGTTTGTGTGGATATTGGAAGAAAGGCCCTGGCAGCTGTTCAAAAACAGGTAAAGGGACTGGGGATTGAACTGAAGGTTTTACCTGCTACCAGACCTGAACCCTCAACCGACATGCCTTGGGAAGAGAGAAAGAAGGAAGTAGAGAGTTATCTGGAGATATATCAGAACGCAAAGTGTGTGCTGACTAAGCGTCTTCACTGTGCGCTTCCCTGCCTTGCGCTTGGGACTCCGGTTCTTCTGGTTAGAAAATCATATGATTCACCCAGATTTTCACCATACAAGGATTGGATGAAGTCAACAACTACTGACAGAGTTATAGCAGGGGATTTTGTAGAATGGATGCGTAATCCGGAGCCTAATCCTACGGAACATCTGCAGTACAGGGAATCCCTTACTAAGGCTGTTAAGGAATTTGTTGAAAATGCTCAGAAGGAGACGAGAAAGGCATCAGAGCTTACTCGTACGACATTCACAGAATTAGAAGTCATGAAGTGGCAGAATGAGACTATGAAGAAGACTCTTCATAACTATTTCCTTGAATCACATGTAGACCTTAGGGAACTTATCTGGTATCACGGCTCAGGTGTTATTCAGAAATATATTAAGCTGCGTGAGAAGTTCGGAATGAAGCTTCCACCGAAGGATTGATTTTTAGTAAAGATGACGCTGCCAACATGAAGATGGTTGGCAGCATTTTTTATAGAGGAGCCTTTTTTGTTGTTGCGCTTACGTTACACAACATTAAAAAGGGGCATCCGACATTATTCAGTCAGATAAAAATGAGTTTAAAATGAGGAGGAAAAATGAAAAGAGCGGGGATAATTTTGCTTGAAATTGCTCTTGCTGCATCTTTTATGAGGCAGGATGTGAGAGCAGTTGATTATTCAGGAAGTGCTTCCTATACGGAAATAGCTGATCACGTTGATGCAGAAGAGAATACAAACAGTAATGTCCATGAGGATGGCACAGAGAATGAGAAAAAGAATGATAATCCGAATGATGCCGGGAATGAAAGTAATGAGCAGACAGTAACAGAACAGGTATCAGAGGTTATAAACGATGATACAGAGACTGCTGACAAACAGCAGAATTCAGAGGATGAATCAGAGAGTAAATCAGAGAGTAATTCAGAGAATGATAAAAATGTTTCGGAAGCCGAAGATCAGAACAACTCAGGGAATGAGAATCATAATGATGTCGTAAATACAGACATTGATGAAAAAGAAGCAGCTCAAAATACGGATGATTGCTCGGATAAAAATACACAGAATAAAAACAATGCGCATGGTGCTGAAAACGAGGCGCAGGATGGCGAAAATGGTCATGAAACTGAGAATACAGTAGATGACAATAAGACATTGAATGATAACGATGCAAAGGAAACCGATAATGAAGCTCAGGTTGAAAGCAGTGCTGAATCAGCAGTTTCCGATGGAAATGCAGGATTAGATAAAAATGCATCAGATGAACCTGAAGATTTCGTAAGTGATCCTTTTTCATATGAGACAGAGGCGGACGGATATTTATTTACAATAAGCGCTAAGGAAAACATTATCCCGAACGGTTCATCGGTAAAAGTTAAGGCTGTAGATGACACAAATATAAATGAAAAGATTGAAGAGAAGACAGGAAAAGATATACTTGCTTCCAGGATTTTTGATATTGAGATATTTGACGAAGACGGAGAAAAGGTAGAGCCTCAGAACGGGGATGTACATATAAATGTCAGACTATCTGAGGAAGGTATTATCGAGCAGGAGAATTATGAAGGCTTCACCGATATAAAAATGATCCATTTGCATGAGGATGAGATATCGGATCTTGAGGCAAAGGTTTGGAGAGAGGATTCAGCTATAGCACTTCCTGTTGACAGGGATGAGGAAACCATCGTGGCAGAGGACGACATTGATCCCAATACTTTAGGATTAAAGCCGGGCACTCTTACAACAAGGAAACTTATGGCAAGTCCGATGGACAAGGAATATTACCAGGATATCACTCTGGATTTTGATACAGACTCTTTTTCTGAATTTGCTATTGTGAATGTCCTTAAATATACGTATAAGGAATCGGTTTCCGGTAACCTTACTACCTATGATCTGACAGGAATGAAAAGCGAGCTGGATTCTGATTTCAGAAATGTGGTTCAGGGTGCATTGAACAAAGCCTGGGCTGTGACAAAGAAAGATACCTCAAAATACTATAAGGTAATAGTGCCGGCAGGAACATATCATAAAACAGGCGATACAAGCAGAGCACTGAGACTGGGAAGCAATACCACGCTGCAGCTCGATGGAGTGACGATAATCAATGACTATGACGGCATAATGGTAACAACCCAGAAGCTTGAAGACGGTAAAGGTGCCTACAGTGATTATCAGAACATTGTGATATCAGGCGGATGCTTTGACGGTGAAGGAAACAACCTCTCAACAAGTCTCATAAAGCTTGCTCATATGACAGGTCTTACAATTGAGAATGTTACCTTTGAAGACTCTGCATCACCGCATATGCTTGAGATTGCAGCCTGCAAGAATGTTAAGGTTAAAAATTGTACCTTCAAAGATCACAGACATACGGAGGGGGAACTTGAAGCTTTTCAGATTGATGTTCAGAAAGAAGGGGCAATGACCTATGTCATGGACCCGGTTGATGATGATTATCCGTGTGAAAATGTTGAGGTGAGCGGCTGTACTTTCAACAATCTGTACAGGGGATTTGGTAGTCACTGCGCCCTGACAGGAGACTTTTATTTCGAAAAGATAAAGGTTAACGGTTGTACTTTTAACGATATAAGAAATACTGCAATAATGTGTACGCTTTGGAAGGATTCGACAATAAGCAACAACGTATTTACAAATGTCGGAAGAGGCGTTGATACAACTACATATACCTGGTATACACATGCACCTACTAAGAAAAAGAACAAAAATGTAGACTGCCTTTCCTACAATGCCAACTTTTCAATAACAGGTAATCAGATTACACTTGGCGGAAATGACAGAGATGCTTCATCCAAGGTTGGACTGTTGCTTTCAGGTTATTACAGTGATTACAGCGGTGATGAATTCCCTCAGGGACTTTATACTGTAAGCGGTTTTGATGTCAGCGGAAATGTAATAAACGGTTACAGTGACTGGAGCAGCTTTTCAGAGGATAATGTCTATGCAGGCATTTATACCGTTTATTCTGCTGGCAACAGCTTAAGCGGGAACACTCTTAGACAGAGCAGATACGGAATCCTTGTAAGGGGAGGAAGTGAAGCTTCAAACATCAGCGGCAACACATTTTCAGGTGAAAGAGATGCGAGCATTGCCGTAAAGGATGGCGGAATAGTTTATGATATGTCAGGAAACAAGCTGACTATGGATTGCCCCTTTGGTATTTATGTGGATGATACCGCAAGCTGCAACGGAAATTGTGAAGTAGATGCTTATACCGTTGGTGTAGGTGAAGCAGTAAGTACCAGAACAAGCAAGTTCTCTATTTTTACAAATGACCTTAGCAACAGGGTCGCAGGAGAATATTCATCAGATAAAAAGAGTGTTGCCAAGACTACCAAAGCAGGAAAACTTAAAGGGGTCAAAAAGGGTAAGACCGGAATTACCGCATCCTGGGTAAGAGGCAACGGCACTGTAAATGTAACCTTTACTGCAAATGTCAAAAAAGCGCCGACAAAGGTAAAAATTCCTAAGAAAAAGACTTTGAAAAAAGGTGCGACCTACCAGCTTAACCCTAAGGTAAATAAGGGATCACACTGTGATAAGTATAAGTTTAAGAGCTTAAACAAGAAGATCGCAAAGGTATCATCTACAGGACTTGTTACCGCAAGAAAAAAAGGTATGGCAACAATAATGGTTACAAGTTATAATGGAGTATCGTCTACAATAACGATTAAAGTTAAGTAATAAAGAAGTAAAGCCCAGGGGTTTTTTGGAGTTATTTGGGGAAATGAAAAAAGCAGTACAGTTACATGCGGCAGCGTTCCTTGCTGCTGCATGTTTGTTTACGGCATTGTGTGTTTTTCTGCACATTGCACCATTTGGAGATAACACATTTTTATATGAGGATATGAAGCAGCAGTATGTGGACTTTTTTGCCTATTACCATAATGTATGGCATGGGGCAGATGGTTTTTTGTACTCTGAAAATTGCGGACTGGGATCTGATATGTTCGGTATTTGGGCATATTATCTTACAAGTCCGTTTCTTTTGATGTTCATATTTATTCCTGATAAATATTACGCGGTTGCGGTTACTTTCCTGATAATGCTCAAGATAGGAGCAATGTCAGCTACTATGTCAGTATTTCTTTCATATGTTGAAAGAATTCTTCCGGTAATAAATGAGAATAAGGTTTTGGGTTCTTCCGCAGAGAAGAGAGGCTCTGATTCAGGAAATGCCAGGGGAATATATGAAAATTGTAATGGCAATGGAATTTGGCTAAAGTATACACTATTTGGTTTAGAATTTATCAATATTGTAATAGCTGTAGCCTTCTCTTTCAGCGCATGGATGATAGCTAACATGACAAATATCATGTGGCTTGATGCGGTTATTGTGATGCCGGTTTTGCTTGTAGGGTACCTGAAAATGATGCGTTCTGAGAAACGGGGACGTCTTATTTATGTGATATCTGTAATGGCTATGGCAGTAGCAAATTATTATATTGCCGCTATGATACTTATGTTTCTTGGTGTTTTTGTGACTCTTTTGCTGCTTGGCAAATTAAAGTACAAAGAAGAAATAAGAGGGGATGTAAGAAAGTTTATTGAGTTTATTATTTCTACAATCTCGGGACTTGTACTGGATTTGTGGTTTCTTGTTCCTACTGTGATGTCACTTATGGGTAGTAATAAGGATCATTCCGGTGCAATGGCGAATGCTTTTTCTGATTTTCTTCCTTCTTCCGAGGCGATAGGAAGAAGCTTATCACCTTTTGTGATAATTCCCAAGCTGTTTTCAATGAGCTATGATTCACTGGAAATAATGAACGGACTTCCGAATATTTATTTTGGAACTGTTTTCGTTATTCCGTGTATTCTATTTTTCTTTAACAAAAAGATTGTAAGCTCTGTGAGAGCGACAATGGGAGCTTTTCTTGGAGTTATTACGCTGTTCTTCTGCATAAAACCTCTCAACACGCTGGCACACGGAGGAACGGAGGCCTACGGATATTTATACAGATATTCCTTTATTTTTTCTTTTGTCTGTCTTTTGATGGTGTATATGTGCCTCGTAAATTTTGACGGCGTTACTATAAAGACTGCTCTTATTTCAGGATTTGTGGCATTCTTGCTGCTTGCAGTGGCTTTTTATCAAAAGCTGGGATTTATGGGCAATAAAGCATGGCTTATAAACGGTGCATTATTAGTGTTCGCTGAGATGCTGATAGTTGGTGGGATATGTTATAAACATTCTGATGATCATAAAATAGTATCAATTGTAAGGATGGCAGCGATACCGGTTATACTGATGTTGGCTATGGCAGATTTTTCAATGAATTTCATCTGTATATATAGGAATTCATCCATGAATGCCGAGAGCGCATCAGGATATATGGCAAAGTGCGAAGCGACAGAGGCTGCAATTGAAAAGGTTAGAGAGCTTGAAAAAGACGAGACCGTGGCATTAGCTTCTGTGGGAGATGATAATAATACTGATAATGATTACCGTATAGAATGTCTCTCACCAAGAACGCCGAATGACAGTCTGCACTTTGACTACAACGGAACGACAACTTATAACAGTCTGCTTAAGGTTGAAAACCGCCTTTTTATGTATAAGCTTGGATTTAATGATAACGGTTTATACACGATGTATGATGCTGATAACACAATGTGTGCAGATGCAGTTTTGGGAATAAAGTACCTTATTGGAGCAGATGGTGAGATAACTGAGAATTCACAGGTGCTACCCGCAGAGTTGACATCCGGAGACAATGTTAAAAAACTGCTTGAAAAAATATCTGCGGAAAATGATCCGTTCAGGGTTCAGAAGATGCTTTGGGATGGCCTTACAGGGCAAAATGCCGAAATGTTTTATGAGGCAAAGATGGAGGCTTCCCAAAGTGATACTGAAGAAACGGAAAATGGCAATGTATTTAAGTTTTCTGTGACTCCTTCAAAGGATGGTGAACTGTATTTTTACATGAATCGCGACCATACGGTAGAGAGATCACTTGCCATTTATGTTAACGGCGAATTTGTAAGCGGTTACGGCAACGCTTCTTGCCAGAAGGTTTTGGACCTTGGATATTTCAAAGAGGGTGAGGTTGTGGAGCTTCTCATAGAAGACGGAGATCACATGGGAGTACTTCCCGCTGAGCCTGTTGTGGTTACAGAAGATACAGAAGTATTAAACCTGAAGAATTAAGAAATGTATTTATATAAAATATTCCATCCGATTAAAAATTGATATTTACCCTCTTTACTGTATAGGCAGTAAGGAGGGTGTTTTTGTTGTAAAAATATGTTTCGAACAGTTCAATATTGTTTTGTGAAGTGCCATGTGAAAATATAAAAAAAAAATAAATTTTTTTTTGAAATAGGGGTTAAGTTTTTCTAAGCACTGACCGATATTATTATCGGTGGGGAACAAATGACACAATACCTTGGGGTTTCATAAGTGAAGCTACAATATAGGGTATTTAGTGATGGTGGTCTACAAGATAAAGACATCAGGGGAAGAACTTAGAGGATAGCAAGAAAATAATTGATATTTTTTTACAAAACCTCTAAAGTAAAAAAAGAATACGCCGATAAATGTAGTAGAACTAAAGAAATTCTCCAAGGAAGGAGGAAACGATATGCGTATAGAAGCTTACAGCCAGATTCAGCAGATTTATGGCACTAACAAAGTGAATAAGACAGCAAAGACTCAGAAGACCGCAAGTGTTTCTGATTCACTGAATATTTCTTCTATCGGAAAAGATATTCAGATTGCTAAGCAGGCTGTGAAAGAGGCTCCGGATGTCAGGGAGGACGTTACGGCACCTATTAAGAGTGCAATTAAGAACGGAACGTACGACGTTAGCGGAGACGCTTTTGCAGATAAGCTCCTCGCTAAACTGAGTGAATCCCTTTAAGTAATATTGTGAATACTGATAGAAACTATTAGAGCCGGCTTAATCAAACGGTTTAAGCTCCGATGGACGTTAGGCAGGCTCTATAACTATGCTCTTTTTTATCTTATAAAAATTTATTCCGTAAGCTTAATAGATAAAAAACGCTCCGCTATGGATGAGCATCGGCGAGAACGGAATATATTACTTTCAGCAATCCGACAGAACTATCACAAAAGGAGGACAAAAACATGGCAAGCTTATTACAGAATCTTGTTGATGTTCTCGACAGAGAATGCGCTTTATATGAAAGACTTCTGGAACTGTCCGGGAAAAAGACTCCCGTTATTGTGGAGAGAGACCTGCGGACGCTGGCGAAGATAACAGAGGACGAGCAGGCGGTTGTATCCCTTATCTCAGCAGTCGATAAGGAACGTGAAGCTGTAATGGCGAGCATTGCTGATGTGATAGGTGAAAAGGGGAATGACCTTAAGCTGACGGATCTTGTAAGGATGCTTGATTCAAGACCGAATGAGCAGCGGAGCCTTGCAATACAGAGAGACAAATTAAAAGATGTATCAAAGAATGTACAGCGTGTAAACGATCAGAACCAGATTCTTCTACAGAGCTCACTTGAGATGGTGCAGTATGAGATGAATATTATTCAGTCTGCAAGGCGTGCACCGGAGACCGCAAATTATACGAGATATGCGGGAACAAGAGGGGACAGGCTTGGGGTTGTGGCCATGGGAAGATTTGATGCTAAGCAGTGATATGCAGATGCCTGCGAAAAGGTTTTTGATTAGAAAACTTATGCAGCGGATTATATAGGACAGATATGTTAAAAAGATTGATTGGGTAGGTCCGATCAATCTTTTTTAGCTTAATTTAGGAAATAACTCTGTAATTCCTATAAGATAAAAGCCATTTTTGCCGATAAAGTATATGAATGATATAGACAACAGCTCTTTTGAGAGGTAGATACATGGCATCTTTAATGGGTAGTTTATATATTGGAGCATCAGGACTTCAGACATCACAGAATGCGCTGAATACCACAGCTCACAATATGTCAAATATAGACACGGAAGGCTATACAAGACAACAGGTTTCACAGGGCACTCGCCCTTATATCACCACTGAAAAGGATTTCAGAATAATCTCATGGAAACAGACCGGACTCGGTGTTGTTTACAACAATTGTAAGCAGGTCAGAAGCCTTTTCCTGGATCAGAGTTATCGCCAGGAAGCAGGAAGAGAGGCCTTTTACGACGTGTCTGTAACAACTCTTGAAGAGATCGAGGATCAGCTTCAGGAAATGAATGGCGTCGAGTTTGCGGAATCCATGGAAAATCTCTGGGTCGCAGTTCAGGAGATGAGTAAGAATCCTACAAATGCAGTTAATCAGAGTACTCTGATCACAAGAGCAAACGAGTTTATAACAAGAGCCAAAAGTGTCTATGAAGGCTTTACAAACTACCAGGATAACATGAATACCAAGGTGGCAAACCTTGTGGATGAAATAAACAAGATAGGTGACAGAATAAAGGAACTTAACCTGAATATTGTTGAAATAGAGTCGGGACATCAGGAACATGCAAACGACCTCAGAGACGAGAGAAATCTTCTACTCGACAGACTCGGAGAACTTGGAAGAATAAGCTACTACGAAGACACATTCGGAAATGTGCTCGTTCAGTTTGAGGGTACTCAGTTCGTAACAACAGACCATGTAAATCATATGGGATGCGATAACGTTCTTCCTGCGGATAAAGGTGGAAGCCCTGTAGGATACAACACTCCGTACTGGGAATTTGCAGGAAAAAAGACCTATGATGATGTTTTGCAGGAATGGGTTATTACCGACATCAGAGGAGCAAAGGTATTTGATCTGCAGCAGACAGTTTCAACAGCAATGAACACCGATATCGGAGAGCTGAGATCAACGCTCCTTGCAAGAGGTGATCATCACGCTACCTATCATGATATAACAGATGACGCTACCGGAAATTACTACAACAAAAATATTGCACAGTCAGTCATCATGAACGTCGAAGCAGAGTTTGACCAGATGATAAAAAATATGTGCACCGCAATCAACAAGGTTTTTGAGGAGGCAGGAAGCAATCCAGTAACTCTTGGCGAGGTTTCAGGACTTACCTCCGATTATGATCTTTTTAAAGTACTCAATGAGGAAGATTGCCTCAATTATGACATAGATGATGAGCACAAGGCGGGACAAAACAGAAAAGGATACATTATCACAAATATCGGGATTAACCCAATGTATCTGGAAGAACCCACATCAATGAAGTTTTACCTTGCTGATGGAAGTGAAGATCAGGCTACCGTAGAAAAACTTAAAGCAGCATTTACCACAGCAGATTATGTTATAAATCCAAATGTAGCAACAAAAACCGACTTCGTAGGATATTACAACATGCTGGTTTCACAGGTTGCAAACTCCGGTGATGTTTACAAGGGAATTCAGTCAAATCAGGAGCTTACGGTTTCGGCAGTAGCAAATGCAAGAGAGCAGATTGTCGGTGTATCAAGCGATGAAGAGCTTGAATTTATGATAGAGTTCCAAAATGCTTTCAACGCATCGAGCAGATACATAAATGTGGTAAGCGAGATGCTGGAGCACATAGTTTCGGCACTTGGCCGATGAGAAAGGATAGAAACATATGCCTTCAACATTTTTTGGATTAAACATAGCGGCATCAGGACTCAGGGCAGCAAATGCGGCACTGAATACAACAGCCAACAACATAGCCAATGCCAATACTGACGACTACAGCCGCCAGAAAGTAAATCAGCAGGCTTCGGATGCTCTTAGACTTTTTACAAGCTATGGTTGTGCGGGCGCAGGTGTTGACACACTTTCAATAGAGAGAGTTCGTGACGATTTCTACGATGTAAAGTACAGAACAAATGAATCTCTCCTCGGAAGAGTTTCCCAGAGAAATTATTTTAACCAGCTTGCGCAGGAGTACTTTAAGGATGAGGGAACAACCGGATTCTCAAGTCTTTTTTCCAAAATGCAGTCAGCACTGCAGGATGTTTTGAAGGCATCAGGAACTACTGAATCCAAGGCGACTTTTGTATCATCACTTTCACAGCTGACAGATTATTTTAACCATATGTCAGAGTCACTTCAGCAGCTTCAGAACGATGTAAATCAGGAAATCAAAATGGACTGCGACAAGATAAATTCATATGCCCAGCAGATCTGTTCTTTAAATGAACAGATAAACGTAATTGAGATGCAGGGATCGAGAGCAAATGAACTTAGAGACCAGAGAGACGGACTACTTGATAAGCTCTCAAAGATAACCAATATAGAAGTGAAGGAAACAAAGGTTGTAGATGCAAGTAACCCGGATAGAGAAACCGGAGCTACAAGACTTGTTGTAAATATCGCCGGAAAACAGCAGCTTCTCGACAGCTACTCATACAGACAGCTGGTATGTGTTGCCAGAGAAGCAAACGAAAATGTAAACCAGAGTGATCTTGTAGGTCTCTACGATATTAAATGGGCACCTTCAGATTTTAAGGAAGGCGATGATACAAGCAGACTCGATGTATTTGATTTAAGCAGCAAGCTGATCGGCGGTGAGCTCCAGGGGCTCATTGATATGAGAGACGGAAATAACGGTTTTTACTTCAACGGAGAAGTGCAAAAGTCCGAAAAGGATCAGGTGACAGGACTTACAACCGTGACTATAAAAGTATATGACAAAGACCTTAAGGATATGACTAAATGCACACTTCCATCCACCGGAAAAATGGAGGTTGCAAGCAAGATATATTCCTACGAAGACTGGCAGTATGATGGCGGAGATACCTACACATTCACATTAACAGCTGAAAGTACAAGGTCAACAACCCCGCCCAGCTACAGAACAGCTTCGGTTGGCTGCAATTTTGAATATCAGGGTATTCCTTATTATATGCAGCAGATGAATGAATGGATAAGGAAGTTTTCCGGAAGAGTAAATGACATTATGGCAAAGGGTTTTACATCAGACTCACTTGAAGGACAGTACATTCTTTCCGGAACCAGCAATATGGATTCCAATGCGCAGTACTCTTATCCGCAGCTTACAACCCTTTCAAATAACAAGAACTATTACAACATAACAGCCGGGAATTTCACTGTTACCAGAGAACTGAGAAGCAATTCGGATCTTTTGGCAACAAAGATGGATGTAACGGAAGGCGAATCGGAATACAAAAACCTGGAAATACTAAGTGATTTTTTCACAAAGGAACATATCTTCAGAGGTGCGACAAGCGGAGAGTTCCTGGATAAGGTACTTGGTGATGTGGCACTTAATACCAGCAATTCCGAGACACTTGAAAAGACATATACAGCACTTGAAAAGACCATTGGAAATCAAAGGCTCTCAGTAATGGGCGTTGATGAAGATGAAGAAGCATCAGCACTTGTACAGTTTGAACACAGTTACACCCTGAATTCCAAGATGATAAACACACTGACAAAGGTCTACGACAGACTGATCCTGGAAACAGGAGTATAAATTATTAGTACATAGAAGTATGAAGGCAGAACTGACATGGATGGTCGTTGCCGGCGCACACGGGACATAAAGCTAAAAGGATTTAGGAATTGTCCGGCGAGAGGATTTACCATGAGAATTACCAATAAGATCATGAACAACAACTCACTCTATAACATCAACAACAATAAGGTTGCTGAGGATGAAGTGAACACTCAGATGGCTACCGGAAAAAAGATAGCAAGACCTTCCGATGATCCGGTCATTGCAATAAGAGCTTTGAGACTTCGTTCAACAGTATCACAGCTTGATCAGTACTATCAGAAAAATGCTAAAGATGCAAAGAGCTGGATGGATGTTACAGAGGATGCGCTTTCAACAGTAACAGACGTGCTTACGGATGCCATGATGCAAGCCAACAGAGGTGCCAACAAGGATCTGACCATGACAGATATAAACACCATAGTTACTCAGCTCGATGCTCTTTCTTCAGAGTACTATTCAACAGGAAATGTTGATTACGCAGGACGATATATTTTCACAGGATTCAGGACAGATACATCTCTTTCCTATGAGAAAACTACTACTGAGAATTTTACGGATATAAATGATGAGTTTAATGCAGCAGATATCAGCAGATCAAAGCGCGCAGTAAATTCACAATATCTCGATGCCGGAAATCTTTTGGATAACCCTGTATATGATGCATCCGGAAATATTACAGGTTATAAGTATGAAACAAAGGAAAATGATATAGAACAGATAGATGTGGGAAGGATAAGACTTTCCTACGACAACCTGGATTACACAGAAAGAGATGCAAAGAGCGTCGAGCTAAAGTACAGGGAAAATCTTTTCCAGGAAGCTACATCATCAATAACGGATACTAATCTTAAATATTTTGACCTCACATTTGTAAACGGTGACGGAGTTGAACAGAATGCATATGTTCCGCTTTCAGACAGCTATACTATAACTGTAGGAAACTACCAGTACAACGCAGAGGTAGCAAGCACAAAGAACCCCGACAAGGGTTACATTATCACAGCACTTGATCTTACAACCTATGAGGTATACCAGTTTGATATCAGTAAGGACGGCGTTCTTACTGACGGCGACGGAGACGGTGAATTCGATATCCCCACAGGCTTAAAGAGTGGAATGGTTTCCATGCATGAGACGAGTGTTAGTACAATTGATTTTTCAGACGGAACAAATACTCATGTAACAATGCCTCTTCTGGGACCTGTAGGGCAGCAATATAAGGTTGATATCGTTGATAAGTACGGCGGAGTGACAACTGATTATTCCGCAACAGTAAACGGCGACGGAACCTTTACAATAGAAAAAGAAACTGATGATAATGAGTACGGTAATCCTACAAAGACTGTTCTTCAGATCGCGACAAACGGCAGCGTTCATTCATCCTACAGAGAGACCACAATCAAGATTGATCCGGATCACATTCTTTATTCAACATCTACAGATGATGAAATAGATGATGCTTACAGAGACCTTACATATATAGAAGAGGAGCCAAAGAGAGAGGATTACAATACAGGTGATGATAGTGTTGATCAGGCTAATTATGAAAATGCTTTGCAACAATATATCGCCAGTAGGGAAGAATTCAATAAAGAGCGTGCAAATAAAGTTTATCTGAATGCTAAGACAGGTGAGGTTCTTCTTAATGACATTCTTGCAGATAAGCTTGCATCCCTCGCTTTTGTGGGAAACGCCAATACCATTGATGTTGTTTACGACAAGAAGGAATGGCAAAACGGGGATATCAGACCACAGAACCTGTTCTCGTGTGTGGATTCGGAAGGTATCATTTATAACGGCGGAAGCGCATCTCACGATATTCAGTATGATGTTGGTTATTCTCAGAAGATTACTGTCAATACAACAGCTACATCTGTTTTCACAACGACCGTAAAGAGAGATGTATATGATCTTCAGCAGATAGCAAATAAGATGAATGTTATCAACACCACAATGGATACTTTAAAGGATAAGCTCTCCGGACTGACAGATGCGCTGGAAATAAGAACCGTTCAGAATGAGATTGATGCCTGCAAAAAGGCCTATGATTACTTAAGACAGAACATGCAGGAAGAATTTGAACATAAGATTACAAGTATCCAGGCAGCCCTTGATAAAGCGAACGTGGCAGTTACCGATAACGGTGCAAGAAGTAAGAGACTGGAGCTTATAAATTCTAGACTTCAGGATCAGAATACAACCTTTAAGACACTTCAGTCCGATAACGAAGACGCAGATCTTGCAGAAACAGCAACAAATCTCGCAACAGCGCAGCTTACTTACCAGGCAGCCCTTATGGCAACAGGTAAGATCAGTAAAGATACACTTATGAATTATATCTGATTTCGACTTGCTAAATATCGTATATTTGAATACAATGAATTATAAGAGAAAGTTCGAGGATATGCTGAAAATCAGCATTAACATATTTTCATATGGAGGGGCACCAGAATGAAATTAATAACCAGAATTTTCGGAGAGATTGAGATTGAAGACAGCAAGATCATAGAGTTTCCGAAGGGCATAATTGGTTTTCCGGACATGACTAAGTTTGCACTGATGCATGATAAGGACAAAGATACCAACAATATCAGGTGGTTACAATCTCTTGATGATCCGGTGTTTGCAATGCCGGTTATGGACCCGCTTTACGTAAAGCCGGGGTTCAATCCTGTTGTTCAGGAAGAGAGCATCAAGGAAATCCTGCCTCTTGAGGATGAGGACCTTCTGATTCTTGTAACGGTTACTGTTCCACAGGACATTACCAAGATGACCGTTAACCTTAAGGGACCTATAATTATTAATTCGGGTAACTGCAAGGCATGCCAGATCATTATTGACGATGATGATTATCCTGTTAAGTACCCTATTTATGACTATCTTCAGCAACAGAAGGAAGCTGCTCAGAAATAATATCATAATCTACACTTCTGTGGGGAGCACGGTATAAAAAAGGAGAGGAAGGAAGAGCTATGTTAGCATTATCCAGAAAAAAGAACGAGTCTATTATCGTCAATAACAATATAGAAATTACAATTTTAGACATCAGGGGTGATCAGGTGAAAGTGGGAATCGCCGCACCCAAGGAAGTACCGATTTATCGTAAAGAGGTATATCTTCAGATCCAGGAAGAGAACAAGGCAGCAACGAATACGGATGGAATTTCCGCACTTACGGACCTGCTCAAATAAGAATATTGTATGTATTGTACCCTGTGCTTAGGCACAGGGCTTTTTTTATTCTAAATTTCCCACCTATTATTACCGATATTAATAATAGATATTAACTACAGATATCATAAATATATTTTTTCATAGGCATTACTGCCCACATGATAATCCGCTTTCTACGTACTTAACGGGAATGATTGGCACTACTGCAATCATTTATTTACTGTGTATAAACATTTTATTAAAAAACTATAAGAACCTAAATGTTTGATACACATATCCGATATAATGGATAAGAGAAACTATAAGTGTGCTTAGAAGTCCTATCCGGAAGTTCTATAAACACTTATAAAAAGTGCGGAAACGGATAGCCGCTGTAAACGAGCACAAGGAGGTGAGTGAGATGGCTATGGATGCAATCAGTAAAGTAGGAGCAATAACTACAAATCAGATCCCTGAAATGCAGAGAGCAGAACGTGTTGTGAACTTCTCTGAAGGTGGAGTGGGACAGAATCAGGAAAAACCTGATTTTGCGCTGGATACCGCAACTAGTTCAGCCCCGGCAACCACTGCTAAGGCTGAGCCCCAGGAGAACACAAGCAGTAATGTTCCGACTCGTCAGGAGAGAACAGAAGAACAGATTGAAGCTGAGAACAAGCGCATCAAGAGTGCTATAAGTGAGATGAACAAAAAGCTCATCAGTAACTCTGAAGCTGTCTTTGGTATTCACGAGGATACAAACCGTATCACGATCAAGATCGTGGATAAGACAACCAGAGAGACAATTAAAGAGCTGCCACCCGAGAAAACTCTTGATATGATCGCTAAAGCTTGGGAACTGGCCGGACTTATGGTCGACGAAAGAGGCTAATAATTAGTTCTTTTGAAAGTAGTTTTTTGTGTGCAAGGGGTATTTTGCGCTCTTTTGCAGAATATCGGGAAGGAAGGAGCACCATATGACCATGAGAATAACCGGACTTGCCTCCGGACTCGATACAGAAAGTATCATAACAGAGCTCACGAAGGTTCAGTCCAATAAAGTTGAAAAAGTAAAAAGCGATCAGAAAAAGCATGACATGAAGATGGATAAGTGGAAGGAACTCAACAAAAAGGTTGTGGACTTCTACAATAAGACACTGAGTAATCTTCGTTTTGATTCTAGTTATATTAAAAAGACCACAGAGGTTTCAAATTCCGATGCAGTTTCTGTTGTGACAAACGGAACTGCTATGAACAGCGTTCAGAAAATGTCTGTTGATAAGCTTGCAAGCAGTGCATACATGACAGGCAGTAAGGTGACCTCAAAAATTGGAGACGGTAAAGCTGCTCAGGGAACCACATTGGAAAATCTGGTTGGCTATGGCGCCAGCGCTGTAGAAGATAATGTAAAAAATAAGATCACGCTTAAGTTTGGCCCAAAGCCGGAAGTAATCGATGATGACCATCCGGATCCCAGAGAATCCATTACTATTGAAATAAAGGGAACGGAGACAATTTCTGACGCAATCTCGAGGCTTAAGGATGTTAAAACAAAGGACGGACATGGATTAAATGCCAGCTATGATGCGACTCAGGGGCGCGTATACATTGCTTCTAATGAATCAGGAGCTGATGCCGGTTTTGAGATTGACCTTGCAGCATCGGACATGAATGTTGTAAATGCACTTGGACTTGATGCTTCAAACGGTGCCAATTACATTGCAGGCGAAGATGCCAAGATTACACTTAATGGGGTAGAGTATACATCCAACAGTAACACCTTTGATATCAACGGCCTTTCAATCACGGCAAAGCAGCAGGCATCAGATATATCTCTTACGACAAAGGATGATACCAGCGGTATTTACGATATGGTAAAGAATTTCCTTAAGGAATATAACGACCTCGTCGGAGAGATGCATACGCTGTATAATGCCGATGATGCGAAGGATTATAACATCCTTACCAAGGAACAAAAGGATGAGATGACAGATGATGAGATAGAGGACTGGAACAAGAAGATTGATGAGGGTCTTCTCTCAAGAGATAAGACTATTTTCAAGGTCCTTAATGAAATGAAAAAAATCATGATGAATTCTTATGATTTTGGCGAAAAGGAGATAAATAAGGAAACCGGAGAAGAGGTTGAGGTTAAAACATCATTCTGGTCATTCCATATTGCAACAGCAGGATATTTTGAAGCTGAAGAAGCAGACAGAATAAAATGGCATATCTATGGCGATGAAGATGATGAACTTTCAAGCAGTAAGGAAGACAAGCTTAAGGCAAAAATCGAAAAGGATCCTGATCTTGTAAGACAATTCTTCAAGAGTATTTCTACAGAAATGTATGGAAAGCTCGGAGACCTTATGAAGTCAACGGAGTTTTCAAGTGCTTATACCTTATATGAAGATAAGCAGATGAAGACTCAGGTAGACAAATACAAGAAACAGCTTAAGACTGAGCAGGATAAACTGGGGCAGATGGAAGATAAATATTACGACAAATTTGCCCAGATGGAAAAAGCTATGACAAAGCTTAACGAGCAGACCAATTCCCTTGCAGGAATGCTTGGAACAGGTTGATGAAGCATGATATTTTATAACCTTCCCCTTCGGGGGAAGGTGTCAGGAAACTGACGGATGAAGGTTATCAACATATCAACACGGAGGTGGATTCTATGCCGGTAACGAGAAATCCTTACGCAAAGCAAATGAATCAGTATCAGAATAATAAGATTCAGCAGGCAAAGCCTGAGGAGCTTACTTTGATGCTTTATGACGGAGCCATAAAATTCTGCAATATTGCAATTATGGGTCTTGAAAATAATGATGAAAGAAAATTCACAACCTATCTATTAAAGGTTGAGAACATAATAGATTATCTGAACAACACACTGGATATGAAGTATCCGGTTGCGAAAGATTTTGAAAATGTATACAACTATCTTATGAAGAGACTTGTTGAAGCAGATCTTCACAGAGAAGATGCTCTGGAAATCATGAATGAAGTGAATAAACATATTCATACCATGCGCGATACCTGGGTAGATGCTATGAAGATTGCAAGAGGCCAGATGCCTGCACCAAACACTGTTCCTGCGGGAGCGTAAGCTACTAAAGGAAGGTGCCGGGGAGGCCAAAGGACGAGGATTAATGGGGAATTTCCAGTTTTGAAGAAAGTGGGGAATAAAAAAGTGACAGAGTCATATCTGGACATGATGGAAGAGAGCCTCAAGGAAAAAATAAGAGTACTTGAAGATATTATGAAGGAAAATGAGGCTCAAAAAGAAATACTTGAAAGTGACGTTTCGTTTGATGAAGCAGGATTTGATGAAGCAATTAGTCGCAAAGGCGAACTGATCAGGCGGGTTGAAAATCTAAATGACGGATTTGAAAGCTTGTATGAACGCGTAAGAGAAGAACTTCAGAATAACAAAGAAAAATACAAACAGAAAATAAATACATTTCAGGATCTGATCCGGCAGATAACGGATTTATCGAGTTCGATAGAAGCAGGCGAAAAGCGCAACAGAGCGCTCGCAAAGAGCTATTTTAGCTCATCAAAGGAACAGATAAATACACACCGGAGGTCCTCACAGGCAGCACTTGATTATTATCTTACGATGAACAAATCCAAGATTACACCGCCTCAGTTCTATGATACGAAGAACTAGGTGATAATGTGAACGAATTTCCGATTGTAAAGGAATATGAAAACAGAATAGTAGAGATACTTTCCTGTGAAGATATCACAGAATGTTTTGATGAGATGCTTCAGATAGGAGCCCGTATAATAAGCGGTGCGCTTTCTCCTGAAGGAAAGAAGGAGCTGGCTGAGCGCATCAGAAAAAGTATCTACTTCTTCCCCAGGGAAGAAACGCCGGATATGCTAAAGCACGTGGCATATCTTCATCTTATGGTGCGCCTTACTGACAGTAAGGAATTTTATACTGAATTTCTGTCCTATGTGGATGGAATGCGGATTGATGAGAAATACAGATTTTTCCTATTGATGCAGGCAAGGTATTTGTCATATCAGAAGCCTTATATCATTACGGTTGAATCAGACAGACTATTTCATAAGATTTACAAGAGGAGTAAACAATATTATTCGGACAAATTAGGGGGACTTGGACATTACCTTAAACTGTCGGACAGAAAGGCGGGACAGACTGTTATTCTGACTCAGCAGTATCTGACCGATACTCACAAAGAAACACATATAACAAATCTCATAGCACAGGAGATTATGATTAGTATGTGTCAGGATACTTTCATAATTAATACAAACGACCTTTTACCGGTAACAAATGTTGTGCCGCTCTTTGGCATAGAAGGGCATAATTCCATGGAGTACCTTGCTAATGCAAACAATGTATTTGTAAGAGGACTTGCTGTACCATATTTTCAATGTGATGATAAGATGCCATCCGAGGATGAGCTTAAAATTATATTAGGAACAATAAGAGAAGTAAGGCCGGAATATATAATCAGCTGCGGGGATCACTCAATAACAGCATCCCTTTCTGCCAAAATGGTTCCTGTAATACCGGGATTCCAGATAGCACCGGACGACGATCCGCAACATATAAGAGAGAACCTTCTTCATTACAGAAGAATGATAGAGGAAAGGCGATTCTGGCAGATTAAATTTAGGTTTAACGAAGAAAAGATAGGGTAGAAGGGAGACAGAATGAAAGCGAATACCAGATTATTCGGAGAAGTAGACATTGATGATTCAAAGATCATAACCATTCCGTTCGGACTTGTGGGATTTCCACAGCTGCAGAAATTTGCGCTTCTTCACGACAAGGACAGACCAGTGGGAGCCTTGTGGTATTTGCAATCAATGGACGATCCTGATTTTGCCCTTCCGGTTATAGATCCGCTTACCATTAAGCCGGAATACAATCCCCAGATAGTCGAGGATGATGTGGAGCTTCTGGAGCCCTTAACAGAAAAAAATCTCCTTATATTAGTAACAATTACTGTTCCTGAAGATATAAAGAATATGACCGCTAATCTAAATGCACCTATTCTTATCAATTCAGATACAAATAAAGGTGCCCAGATTGAGATAGTATGGGGAAAAGAAGAGTATGTGACTAAGTACCCGATTTATGATTATTTGAAAAGTAAGGAAAATTAGAGTTTATAAATAATTTAGAATTATTTTGTAAAAAGGGGTTAACTTTATGATAGTTAGTCCGATATAATGTGTGTAAGAACACAAAGTACATTAATTCTGTGGCACGGAACGCAGAAGGATGTACTTGTGATATAGTAGGATAGACAGTGAGAAGTAGCCTAGGAACCTGCTCAGATGTATATCCGAATCGAAAACAAATTCATAGTTAACTACCGCAAACGGATTTGCGGCGTACACAAACAAGGAGGTATATTATGGTAGTACAACACAACGTCACAGCGATGAACGCTAACAGAATGCTCGGAGTAACAACTGGTTCACAGTCAAAGTCAGCCGAGAAACTCTCTTCAGGTTATCAGATTAACCGTGCAGCAGATGATGCAGCAGGTCTTTCAATTTCCGAAAAGATGAGAAAGCAGATCAGAGGTCTGGATCGTGCTTCAACGAACGCTAATGATGGTGTTAGTTCTGTACAGACAGCAGAAGGTGCACTCACAGAAGTACACGATATGCTGCAGAGAATGAATGAACTTGCAGTTCAGGCAGCTAACGGAACAAACAGCGCAAACGATCGTACATCCATCCAGAACGAGATCGATCAGTTGACAACCGAGATAGACCGCGTTGCTGAGACAACCAAGTTCAACGAGACTTATCTGTTAAAAGGTCAGACTGGATTTAGACAGAAATTCATGGCAGCACATGATGCTGGTCTTGAAGGAACGCTTTCTGATAACTTAACAAAGGCAGGTTCTGATTTGTCAGGTGGAACTGCTACATTTACTGCTGAAGTTAAAACTGATACAGATAAGAAGATTGCAGGAAAAGAGTATCATATTTATGAGAAGAGCACAGATGATATCTCTGAGATGCAAAAGAATATTACTTCTGATACAGAAAGTGTAACCATTAATGGTGCTTCTTATGTTAAAGGAACTTCTAGTGCAGATGGTCAGAGCCCTGTTTTCAAGCTTGGTGATGAAGAATTCACAGTAGATGAGATTAAGGCAAAGGTTGTTGATGGCGCTAAGGTTGCTATTAAGGGCTTCAATGATGGCAAGACACGTACAGCTGTAGATACTAATCTTGATAAGAACATTTCTGTTGCAACAGCAGTTAATAAGATGGGAGCAGCTCTTCTTCAGGCAAACAAGATTGGTGTTGATGCTCAAAGTGATGACTCTAAAGCTGTTACACAGAATAAGGTTGCAGTAAGAGCATTTGACAAAGATGGTAAGAATAATGATACCGCTTCAGATACTGTTAAGATGACAGAAGGTAAATTTACTTTCTCGATTGACAAAGGTACTGCTCAGGTTGCTAAGGATCTTGGCCTACAGCTCCATGTTGGTGCTGATGCTGATATGACCAATAAGATTACTGTTAACGTAGAAGCAATGACAGCTAAGAACCTCGGCGTACAGAACTTGAACGTAGTAGATAACACAGGTATTGCTGCAACATATGCAATCGATGCTATTGAAGATGCTATCAAGACAGTTTCTGCTCAGAGATCCGCACTTGGTGCTGTTCAGAACCGCTTAGAGCACACAATCAAGAACGTTGATAACGTAGTTGAGAATACCACAGCTGCTGAGTCCCGTATCCGTGATACAGACATGGCTAATGAGATGGTTACATACAGCAAGAATAACATTCTTGCTCAGGCTGGTCAGTCAATGCTTGCACAGGCTAACCAGAGTAACCAGGGTGTTCTTTCACTCCTCGGCTAATTGTCTTAGCAAATTACTAGATAAAGACCTAAATAGGTACAACCATAAAGGAGCTCTCCCGAAAGGGAGAGCTCTTTTAAATGGGTTTAGACTAATCGCGGATAAATCGAAAAAACATTACAGAGAATAACAAACATGGTATAATTTTCAGTATATTATAATAGATGTGTGACGATTTGTTGGAGGAGATTACATGCCACTATCTAATGAACGAAAAGACTATTATACAGTTGAAGATTTTTATAACTCTGTTGAAGAGGAATTTGTGGAGCTTATAGATGGACATATATATAATATGACTGCTCCTAATAGAATTCATCAAAGGATATCTTTTAATTTATCAAGAAAGATAGCGGATTATATAGATTCAAATAAAGGTGATTGTGAGGTGTATCCTGCTCCCTTTGCCGTCCTTTTGGATGAGACGAAGGACACAATAGTAGAACCGGATATTAGTGTTATCTGCGATAAGAATAAGCTGACAGACAGGGGATGTACCGGTGCACCTGACTGGATTGTTGAGGTTGTTTCACCAAGTAACTTTTCACATGATTATATTGATAAGTTAAATCTATACCATCAGGCAGGGGTGCGTGAATACTGGATAGTAAACCCCATAGATGAAAAAACAACTGTATATCTGTTGCGTGAGGAAGTGAGCCCTAAAGTATATGATTTTAGAGAGATAATAAATGTTGGTATTTATGATGATTTATCGATATGCATAAAGGATTTACTGTGAAGATGAACTTATTGATCTTAAAACACAGATTAGCGAATTGCTTCAGAAATTTATCGGATTTATAAAGGGATAACATTATGGCAGGCATAAAGGACTTAGGACGACAGGTTATAAAGAATAATGAAAAGGCAGCTGATACCATATATCAGAGAAAACCCGGGGGCGTAGAGATGATAGCTCCGGTTATGAAACAACTTGTAATGTTTACGGAACTACTTGTTCAAAGCGGCAAAGCTGATGCCGATCATGCGCAGCAGCTTCAGAGATGGCAGAAGGATTTTGCCAGGTTGGCAGCAGCTAACGAAGAGGGTGATCTGATACTTGCAGCGGACATAATTCACCATGATTTAAATGCTGAAATTACAGAGTGGATTAAATGATTAAAATTTTGAATAAACAAAAAGAGGATTAAAGATATTTCGGAAAAACGGAAGATCATTTAGAGAGTAAGAAAGATTCTATAAGATGGTACTTGTGTGGGGGATTGGGGGATACAATGCTACAAAAAAACGAAAAAATAAGAGAGATGAATTTTTCTGCATTTAAAAAACGTTATGGCTTCAGACCGCAAATTGATGCGGATGAAGATAAAATATATAGGATGGATATTGCACAAAACGGTGAGCCTATCCTTTTTATTTTGGGAGCTGCTCCGGGTGGACGTGACCTTCGTATGAACAGTGAATACGATCCAATGTATGAGGCAGAGCGGTGGGCAGAGAAGTTTGAGTTTAAGAACAGAAGGACTACTGTTTTGCTCCTGGGATTTGGGGCAGGATATCATCTTGAGGCTCTTCAAAAAAAGATAAGACCGGATACGCATTTTTACATATATGAGCCGCAGGAAGATTTGTTTTCATTCATTTGTGCATATATAGATATTACATCATTGATTGATGATAGAAGAATTCATCTTTTTGTAAATGACGAGCAAAGAGGGCTATATGTAAATGAAGCCATGATGGATATTGTTACATATAATTCTGAGACAGAAGGTATTTCCACACCTTTTTATGCATCAAATGCAGGGTTTGATGAGAGCTGTGAAGCACTTGCCGGAATAATGTGCGGTCAAAAGAATTATCAGAAAAAAAGAGGCAGAATAAGTCTTAAGTGCAGGCTATATGCGTGGACTCATATGAGAAACGCTGCCATATTACCTGCAATGCGAGAGGCGCTGCCAAAGGATATCCCTGCGGTAATAGTATCAGCAGGTCCGTCACTAAATAAGAATGTGGATGATCTTAAGGAATTAAAGGGGCGGGCACTAATCATGTGTAGTGACCGTGCTTTAAACGTACTTAATGAACATGGAATCGAGCCTGATGTGGTATTATCAGCGGAACCCGGAAAGGATCCGGCTTTCCTTAACTATCCTGTTGCAAAGCACATACCGCTTCTTTGCTCTATGCAAGCTAACAGTGAAGCTCAGAAAATGTTTGAAGGAAGATGCATCTATTTCCATGCGCTTCATTATGAGGAGACCTTGTTTGGAAAGAAGATAGAGGCTGATCTTGGAGGTGTGGATTTAGGAGGAAACGTTTCGGGAGCATGTTTTGTTGCTTGTGAAAAGCTTGGAATAAAGACAATAATTCTGATAGGTCAGGACATGGCATATCTTGATGGAAAACACCATGCGGATAACTCTGATTCCGGAGGAGATGATGCAAGAAATCTTACAACAATAGAGCTTCCGGGTATTAATGGCGGTGTTGTGCAGTCCTGTGGGATGTGGAGAGAATTCAGGGACTTCTTTGAGAGAAGGATTAAGCTAAATCCTGAGCTAAGAGTGATAGATGCGACAGAAGGCGGGGCTCTTATAAGAGGCTCGGAAGTAATGACACTTAAGGCTGTTTCTGATGAGCTTGTTGCAAAAGGAAATACATACAATGATGCTGAGGAACTTGGAGAGTTTCTATGCAAGCTCCCCAGAGCACAATCAGAAGAGGAATATTCTGAGATGTGTGAAAAATTGAATTCCTGGTGTGATGATCTCGATATGATTGTAAGAAACTGTGAAGAAATCGTTACCATCTGTAATCAGCTGCTAAAAGTTAGCAAATATCAGGATATTAGGGACAATAAGAATAAAAAGAAGCTTATCAGATTGGATAAGCTCAGGGCAGAAATATATTCCACAACAGCTAATGCATTGCTGGAGGAATACTGGGTAGAAGATATTTACTCGATACCGGATTATACCTTTATGATAAGAAATAATGAAGAGGCAATCCCTGTTTTTGAAAATGCGATAAGTTATTATTCTCATCTGCCTGAGGATTGCGGAAGCCTTAAAGAGGCTATTTTGGAAGCTATTAGTGAAAATGACAGATGAGAAATATACTTTGAAGTTTTTTGTTTCAAATTTTTGAAATTTTTAATACACATCTTAAAGCTCGGAAATGCAGAGAATAACTGCTTTTTCGGGCTTTTTGTTTTGGCGTTTATTCGGCTTTGAAATAAAAAATCAAAAAAATTTCAAAAAAGGGGTTAAGTAATCGAAAATCCGAACGATATATAGAGTGTAAAACAAATACAAACATCGTCAAGGATGATCGATGTGGGAGCGCACTCAACTTAATAAGAAACTTTTAATTTCGAATTTTTTTATCAAGCAGGCAGTCTCTGACTATAAGGATCATAGGAGGAACTGCACCCACATGGAGGTATATATATGGTTATCCAGCACAATCTTACGGCGATGAATTCTAATAGAATGCTCGGTATTACAACAAGTACTCAGGGCAAATCTTCAGAGAAACTTTCCTCAGGTTATAAAATAAATAGAGCAGCAGATGATGCAGCAGGTCTTTCAATTTCTGAGAAGATGAGAAAGCAGATGAGAGGCTTAGACAGAGCATCAACAAACGCAGACGATGGTATCAGTTCCGTACAGACAGCAGAAGGTGCACTTACAGAAGTACACGATATGCTTCAGAGAATGAACGAGCTGGCAGTACAGGCAGCTAACGGAACAAATAGTGAGACAGACCGTACATCCATCCAGGATGAGATCAAGCAGCTCACAACTGAGATCGACCGCGTAGCACAGACAACGAAATTTAACGAAACCTATCTTCTTAAAGGAGATACAGGATTTCATGAAAAATATATGGTAGCACATGATGCAGGTCTTGAAGGAACACTTGCAGATGCCGGTATCAAAGCTACATTCACAATGGATATCAAAGATGATACCAATGTAAAGATTGCAGGAAAAGACTATCACATTTATACAGATGATGACCTTATTTCAAGTATCCAGGGGAAAATTCAGGATTTAGCTGATGGTACACCTGAAGGTGGCAAGGTTGTTATCGACGGAACAGAATATGTAACAGGACCTGATTCCTCTTCCGGAACAGAAACAGTATTCAAATTCGGTGAGCAGGAATTTACAGTAGATGAGATAAAATCAAAGGTTAAGGACGGCTCCTCAGTAAGCGTAGGAGATGGCGGTCCTCAGACAGCTGTAGATAAGACTCTTGATAAGAATATTCACGTAAGTACAGCAGTTGCAAAGGTTAAGGATGCTCTTGTTCAGGCTAACAGAATTGGTGTAGATGCTGCACATCTTAAGTCGGTTCAGGTTGCTGTAAAGCTTTCCGATGTTTCCGCTTCTAAGGTTCAGAGTGAAGAGAACATATCAAAACTTGAAGGGAAAAAGCAGGTAGCGGTTGGCGGAACCTTCGTATTCAGTATCTCCAAGAGCACAGCACAGGTTCCCAAGGATCTCGGCCTTAGCCTTCATGTAGGATCTGATGCAGACATGACCAACAAGATTAGCATCACAATACAGCCTATGACAGCAGCTAACCTCGGTATTCAGAATCTTACAGTATCAGACAGCACAGGAATGGCAGCAACATATGCAATCGACGCTATAGAAGATGCACTTAAGCAGGTATCAGCACAGAGATCTGAACTCGGTGCCGTACAGAACAGACTTGAGCACACAATCAAGAACCTCGATAACGTAGTTGAAAATACAACAGCAGCTGAGTCCAGAATCCGTGACACAGATATGGCAGACGAGATGGTTACCTACAGCAAGAACAACATCCTTGCACAGGCAGGACAGTCAATGCTGGCTCAGGCAAACCAGAGCACACAGGGTGTTATGTCACTCCTTCAGGGCTAATAAGATCACTAAAAAACAAATCATTCAAAATAAGAAAATTGTGCTGGGGGCGCTTTCCAGGATGGAAGGCGCCTCTTAAATTTGTGTATAGCACTTAGCAAGGTCTTGATGAGCTTAGTGGAGCTTATTGCTGAACAAAATAGCCTGCGTGAATTTATAGCAGAAAAGAAATCTCATCCAATATGGGGTGAAATCGACTATGCAATCACCCTCATATAAGCCCACAGGAACCACGTCATTGAAACGATAGACTGATAGATCGAAATCCTCACTAAAATTATAGACAAGGATTTTCTGCCTTTTGGTATCAACAATCCAATATTCTTTTAACCCCGCGTCTTTGTATTTTATAAGCTTGAGCATATTGTCTCTGTCTATTGATGATGGTGAGAGTACTTCAACAATGAAGTCAGGAGCACCGTATACTTTACGTTTGATTATTTTTTCCTTGTCGCAGACAATCATGAAGTCAGGTTGAACCATCGTTTTGTCATCCATGTCAAGCTGAACGTCGCAAGGGAAAATTATCATATCTGGGGGATTTTGTTATACCACCCAGAACCTTCTGAACAGTTCCTACAGGAACTCCGGATAATCTTGCAATCTGCTCATAGGTAAGACCTAATTCATTTTTTCGATCTATCATTTCCTGTAGTGTCATTTTTTATAACATCTCCTTTTAATTGGCTTTTTAATTGAAGTTCTATAGCATGATATTATTAGTGTATTTCCAAATATGGCACTTTTAAATGCTTGGTTATATCTATTATAGGATAGAGGTTTGAAATAGTTAATAAAACATGGATATCCATAAATGGATAAGCGAGACGATTTAAACTGATACGTTTAAAATGGAGATCGGTACTGGTAATGTATGATACATGCATCCGGTTTGATGAGAATCAATTTGTCTTTGATATAGTGATGTAAGGCGGCAAAGGATATAATATAATTATTATAGATTATCGATTCGATGGAGGATTAGATTATGCCATTACCCAAAGAGATAAAGGAATACTATACTGAAGAAGATTACTATGCCCTACCGGAAGGCGAAAGGGTTGAATTGATTAATGGAGTGTTCTATGATATGGCATCTCCCAGTCAGTTGCATCAGGAAATATCCGGACATCTTTTTAGAATTATAGGAAACTATATTGAAGAAAAAGGTGGGAAATGTAAAGTTTTTCATGCGCCTTTTGATGTAAAGCTTGATGAAAAGAGAGATACAATAGTTCAACCGGATATTAGCGTAATCTGTGACAGGGATAAGCTTGATGGGAAAAGATGCAACGGAGCTCCGGACTGGATAATTGAAATTGTGTCGCCGAGTAGTGCAACTCATGATTATGTTAGAAAATATAATTTATACAAAAACGCAAAAGTAAAGGAATATTGGCAGGTTAATCCGGATAGCAAAAGTGTAGTTGTCCATAGACTTGTGAATGGCGAATATGAATTTGAGGAATATTCAATAACAGATACCGTTAAGCCCGTAATATACGATGACTTGGAAATAGATTTCAAGGATATAATGGACAAGATTAATAGCTGAATTTGTAAAAACTGAACGAAAGAAAGCAGGTCTGACACAAGAGGAATTTGCCCTTAGAGCAGGACTTGGACTGAGATTTGTCAGGGAGCTTGAAAAAGGAAAAGAGACAGTACGTATGGACAAAGTTAACCAGGTGCTGTATGAGGAGGATATATTTGAAGGTGTGACTGTGTCTGTAAGCAAGCTTATGACCAGTAAATCAAAGAGTATTACCACCAGAGCTGCTTTTGATATCTATGCTGTAAATCATGATCTTAATTCCTTAGATTCTATAATAAAAATTGATGATTATGGATATTATATGATGAACATCCTGGATTATCTGATTGGAAATACTGACAGACACTGGGAAAATTGGGGAATACTCATAGACAATGAGACTGGGAAAGCGTTAAGACTTCATGATCTTATGGATTTTAATCAATCATTCAAAGCATATGATACTTTAGAAGGCGGACTTTGCCAGACTACACTTCCCAGGCATATATCTCAAAAAGATGCTGCGCTAGAAGCGGTTAGGGAAATAGGTCTAAATCAAATAAAAGAAGTGGACAAATCTTTATTTGAGGGCAGAGATAACGATTACGAAATGTTTGAGCGTAGATTGGAAGTACTGCAGGGCGTCTAAGGAACTAATATTTAAATATCTTAAACAAGAAGGATCAGTCAGGCATGATGCCAGGCTGGTCCTTTTTCTATTTTATTGATTTCGATATTACATGAAAATTATAAATTATAAAATGATATGCGATTAGCGACTAATATAAAAATCACATAATGATCAAATGATAAAAAATCAGATCAAATAATAAAAAATGATAAAAATATCAAACTAATGATAAAAATGGCAAGTGATAATTTACGAGGCAGATAGGACAAAGAGAATAGTCTTATTTACAATTACTCTCAGAATTGTAGTGAGTTCTCAATGAAAATATTGACAAGATTTAATATATGATTTATTATGAATCCCGGTCAGATGACCATACAAGGTATCCGGGATTTCTCCCACCTATTTCCACGAAAGATTTATTTGATTCAAATTATAATTGAAAGTAGTTAAAGAATTTTAGGTCTGATTATTCGTGCCTGTGTGGTTATATCTGATACAAAATGATATAAAGGAGGGCACAAAAGTGTCAGAAGAAAAACTGAATATTGAATTACCGGTAAAGAAAAAGAGAGAACTTAGTGAGCTAAATGTCATAGATGATTTTCTTATGACAAGTATTCTTACCTTTAAAGATGAAGGAAAAAGAGCTGTACAAATAATGCTTCAGGTTTTCCTGGGACAGGAAATTGATGTTGTTGATGTTATTTCTCAAAAAGTGATAAACGGGGCAGGTACAAGTAACCATGGAATACGATTGGATGCATATATAAAAGCGAATATCAGAGGTGAAAAAGCAGCCACATTATTTGATATTGAACCTGAGAATAGAATAGCTGATAAACGGATACTTCCAAGGAGAAACCGTTATTACTCATCAATGATAGATAAGCAAAATTTGATGACAAACGAAGATTATGATAATCTTCCGGATCTCGTTATTATCACGATACTATCATATGACCCATTTGATCAGAACGACATGTATTATGAAGCGAAAACATCCCTCGTTACTCATCCTGATTGTAAATATGAAGATGGGATACGAAGGATATTCTTGTACACAAAAGGAAAATGTAATATTACCGGCGATTATGGCAGGAAAATTTCAGAAATGCTAAAATATATACAGAACAGCAAAACTGAGAATGTATCAAATAAAGATATTAAGGCACTTGATGACATTGTGACAAGTGTAAAACAGAGTCAGGAGGTGAATTTAGCATATATGAAATCATGGGAATATGAAGCAGCTTTGAGAGAAGATATAAGGACAGAGGTTAAAGAAGAGGTTAAAGAAGAAGTTAAAGAAGAGGGGATGCTTATCTATATAAGCGGGCTTAGGGAATACAATGTTCCAGAAGAGGGTATACTTAAAGGTCTCATCACGAAGTGGAAAATCCCTGAAGCAAGAGCTAAAGAACTTATGGCGCAGAAATAAAAATTAATTATTTTATAAAGGAAACGATAAGGATCAGTCAGGCATAATGCCCGTCTGGTCCTTTTTATGTTGTTTTTATAATCTGTATCATAAACAGAATCACAATTTCATCCGATAAATGATATGAGTAACTATAGGCAATTTATGCAGAGGAATCATGGATGGTAATTCAGCATAATATCGCGGCGGCAAACGCTAACAGAATGTATGGTCAGGTGACTTCTGTACAGAGAAAATCTGCAGAGAAGCTTTCGTCGGGCTATAAAATAAATCGTGCCGCTGACGATGCTGCAGGTCTTTCCATCAGTGAAAAGATGCGCCGCCAGATAAGAGGCCTGGACAGGGCATCTACAAATGCTCAGGATGGAATATCCATGGTACAGACAGCAGAAGGTGCACTTACTGAAGTTCACGACATGCTCCACAGAATGAACGAACTTGCAGTTCAGGCTGCAAACGGAACCAATTCAATCACCGACAGAAAATCCATCCAGGATGAAATAAACCAGCTTCTTACAGAGGTTGACAGAGTATCTGAAACAACAAAATTTAACGAAACCTACCTATTAAAAGGTGGCAGTGGGTATCAGACAAAATATCTAAATATCCATGATGCAGGATTAGACGGAATTGTAAACAACTCTACAGATGGTCCGGGACACGGATCCTTTACTATGAACAGGCTTAAACATTCCGATAAGATAATGATAGCAGGTATTACCTACACCATAGGAACAGGAAAAGCCGATGTACAGAAAATGATAAAAGAGGATGGTGAGCCTGGGGATACTGTGGATGTTGGTAGTACTACCTACCATATTATTGGACAGAACGGGAATGCAGCTTTTAAACAGATAGGTGCGATAAATAATGAAGTAAATCCGAATACAAGTACAGTTTCAATAGGTACTGATAACTATGAACTAAAAAATGGGAATTATACAGCAGAATTTGCCTCTACAGTAGCAGGAAAGGTTAATTCCTCTACAAAATCGGTAACAATAACAGGGGCTAATGGGAATAGCACTACATATACACTTATAGACGGAAGCGGCAATGTCGCTGAACACAGCGCAAATATAAGATCAAGAATTGATTCGGGAATGGATAGCATCACCTATGGAGGAGTGACCTATAACAAGAATTCCTCAAATGCATATGTATCATCCACGGATTCTTCTGTTATCAAAACACTTAATGACATAAGAAGTGATATAGGGGATAACCTTAACGGACAGACTGTTACCATAAAAAGGGGAAGCAATACTTATGGCTATGTTGTAAGGAATTACAATTACAATGACATAAGAAGCTATGTCAGTGGGGCATCCGTAGGAGAAGGTACCAGCGCAACCACGCGTGTGACTATTGATGGGGACTCTTATTCGCTAAGAAAATATAACCTCAGTACTGTAAAAAATAGGCTTTCTAATTTTTCGTATGATGAGGGTACAACGGAAGGATCGCTTATTAAAGTAGATGGGAATTCCTATACTGCTGAAACAAATCTTTATAGGTCAGCAATATGTATAGCTTACGGCGAAGATAATGAGATGGATACCACAAAGCCCGGGGCTGGAAAAGATGATCCTATAAATGGGAATACAGTGACCTTCCATGGAGTTACATACACCCTTATGGTTGATCAGGATGGTGATGGTTACGATGATGATGACAGAAGTGTAATCACAGAAGGCAGGGCTTATAAA
Source organism: Butyrivibrio sp. AE3004 (assembly GCF_000703165.1). NCBI lineage: Bacteria > Bacillati > Bacillota > Clostridia > Lachnospirales > Lachnospiraceae > Butyrivibrio > Butyrivibrio sp. AE3004. Next base: position 2,640,369 of record NZ_JNLQ01000002.1, on the reverse strand, counting down.
CTCATTGCCAGAGAATTGGAAAAAGCCAGCAATATCGGTGCAACAGATACTTACGCGAAAGTAAGGGATAAAAATAATGAAGATATAGATGATGGTGTTACCATGGCAGCAGATTTTCTGGAGGATCCGGACAATGATGCGTCAAGAGTTATATTCGAGATTGATAGAGGTACTACCACTATATCCAAGGACTTAAATACGTCTATTCACGCAGGAGCTGATGCAGATATGAATAATAAGATAGGTGTCAGCATAGAAGCCATGAGTGCAAAGAATCTTGGCATATGGAACCTGAATGTGGTTGATGACAATGGCATTGGTGCCACCTATGCGCTTGATGCTATTGAAGATGCAATAAAAGAAGTCTCAAGACAGAGATCTGAACTTGGAGCAGTTCAGAACCGAATGGAACACACTATCAAGAATCTGGACAATGTAGTTGAAAACACAACAGCTTCTGAATCAAGACTTCGTGATACAGACATGGCAGATGAAATGGTGAAATACAGTATCAATAATATCCTGGCGCAGGCAGGCCAATCAATGCTTGTACAGGCTAATCAGAGTACTCAGGGCGTAATGACGCTGCTGCAGGGGTGATAAAAAACTACGACAAATAAATAATCTGATTTTTTGTGTAAAGGCAAATTTATATGAATTCAATCAAATTCAGTCATTAAAATTATACTTTACATTTTATGGAGGATGTGTTAATGTCTCAACGTATTTATTTCATGTAAAGCGATCAAGGCGATTCGCCAGATTATTCCCGTGATTGACTTGATTTTGAGCAATAATATTTATTCAAACTAGTTCTTATATATTCTTGGAAGTATTCTATTTTTCATATCCTTTGCATGTCTTGCAATACAAAAATATGCAAAAGGAAGGAAAAGTATGGAAGAAAAAGAGAATGTAAAGAAAAACAATCCGGTCTATTCTGAGATTGCGTATGATGATGCTTTTCGGACTATGGAAGGACGATGCGATGATTTAGTTATATCCTTCGTGAGTCATATGTTTGGAGAAAACTATGGAAAAGATGCGGTCATTAAAAGGCTGTGGAATGAGCATTTTGTTGAGCATATGGATGGCTCGGAAGAAAAACGGGTAACTGATTCAAGCTTCGAGATTATTTATCGTGAGATATCCAAAAGATATCACATTGAATGTGAAAGCTTAAAATATGATGGAACGATTCTGGTAAGGATATTCGAATACGGTTCTCAAATAGCTAAGAATTCTGCGGAAGAAACTATTAGTAGCCTAAAAGTTAGTTTCCCTAATTCAGGATTGCTTTTGCTTAGAGGTTCTGATAAAGCATCGGATAAAGCAAATATTGAAATAACAGTTCCCGGAGGGAAAACAGTATCTTATGATGTGCCTATAGTGAAAATGTCTGATTATACAGTGGAGGATATATTTAGAGAAAAGCTTTATATGCTGATTCCGTTTTATATTTTCAATTATGAGAATCAGCTTCCGGAAATAGATAAAAGTGAAGATGCGATAAATAAATTATTCGATGAATATAATTATATCTTCAACAGACTCAAAAAAGAGCTGGAAATGGGCAGCTTGTCAGCATTATCCTACAGTGCTATCATAAAATTAACACATAGTGTTGCTTACAAGCTCACAATGAAGCAGGATAATGTTCAGAAGAAGGTGGGTGATTTTATGGGTGGCAAAATAATAGATTTGCCTGAGTTTCAGATTTTTGATCAGGGAGTAGAAAAAGGAAAAGCTGAAAGCGAAGAGGAAGGAATCAGAATTTTTATAGAAGATAAGGTTGAAGATTCTTTTTCAGAAGAGGACATTATTGCGAAATTACAAAAACACTATAAACTTTCTAAGGAAAAGGCCAAAGAATATTATGATATGTATTCAGGGAAGTTGGCAGTGACAAAATAATGATTTACATTCTATAGACATTATATGACATATTTGCTTAAGCGCAGTGAAAGCTGCGCTTTTAAAATACTCAAATAATAATATTGGATAATCAAACCTTTTTAAGTTACCATTGGTTTTTTTTAGTTCGTTCATATACATAAGGTATATCACATCGAGCTATATCGTGCCATATATAATATTGACAAAAATACCACATACCACAAGGGATTGCGGATGGTTTATAATCTATTCAGCTTCTGAACTCAGGCGGTTTGGAATAATTACATACAAACTGATTAGCTTTATTTTATATAAATTTAATAAAATTCAGACGAATTGTGCGGTTGTTACAGTAATATAATTATGATATCATTACATTAATTACAAAATTTTGATAATTGTGCGAAAATTCTCAAAGTAATTCGTATAACAAAAAGCTATGGGATAAAGCAATAAGACGGGGGAGTTGTAGTATTCAATAGTGGAATAGCAGACTTTGAATAATGAGTAGCACTAATTAAGGTTCTTAGACCCCGATTGTAAAACATCGGGGTTTTTAAATATACTTAAACAATGCGTTTACACTCTAATCATGTAAGCAAATCTAACTTATTGATATCAGGAAATACCTGAATACCGGTGCTGCCATGCTGCCCGGGATTAGGGTATGGACATAAAAGCCAATGGCGATAAGAGTCGCAGAAAAGACAAAACTGCGACATGGCGAAGCACGGCCCAAGGGAGACGAAAGATGTGGTACGTAGTTCAGACAAAAAGCGACAACGAAGAGCTTGTTATGGAATACTTCAGGAATACAGCTGACCAATCCTGTTTTAACAACCTGTTTGTTCCTATGTTTGAAGACGTCAGAAAAAAGAAGGGTTACGCTACTATCCATCTTCGAAGATTGTTCCCTGGGTATTTTTTTGTGGATACCGATAATCCGAGGGCTGTTTTTACTGAACTTAAGGCTGTGCCGGAATTTAAGAAGATTCTTGGAGCAGTTGAGGATGATGGTACGAAAATGTTTCTTCCTATAGAAAAGGAGGATCAACTATTCCTTGATTCTCTTATGGAAAACGGCCTCATGAGAGTGAGCCTTGTTAAACGTGCATCTAATTGCAACCCCCAGAGAATAATCGGACCACTTGCCAAATATAGCAACCGAATAATAAAGTTCGACATCTCCAGAAGGCGTGCAATTGTCCAGGCAAATATATTTGGAAAAGAAAGAAAACTCAAATTTGGATTGTGGACCGAAAAAGATCCGCCACTTCCATGGATCACTGAAAGCCAAAATGCCCACAAAGCTACTGGGGAGGACAACCTTCTAAAAGGCGATACGGACATAGGCATTTACCCTGGGGATAAAGTTGTCGACGAGACAGGAGTGTATGAGGAACAGGTATTTACAGTAACTGACGTAGATCCTGCAAGAAGAATAGTGTATACCACTATTGAGATGTTTGGAACACAGGTAAAGGTTCAATTTCAGGCAGATGATGTAAGGAAAATATAAAAAAATATAGATTTAGTAGGCGTGTAAGGTAATACAAATATATAAGGGAATGCCATTATATGCGCTCATTGGAAAAAAAGTTTCAATTATCACCGATAATTATGAAATAAAACAAATAAAATGCTTCAATTTCTTTCTTTTTTAATGCCTATTTTATTTTTTTTTTATATCTTGATGCTATACTCAACACACTTAACACAGGTGGAATGAATCGCCATTCTGTAATTTTTCAACATGGTATAAAGTTCCTGACTCATATCTCCGATATAATAAATGAGAGGCATCAAATGTCGCAGGAATGACAGAAAGAAATCTTTCTTTTTGGAACAGTATTTCGTGTGACGATGTCGCTCAAAATATGACTAGGGGACTGTACTGAAGATCACCTAGTGGAAACGGAGAAGGCATGAGTGAATTGAACAATGGAGAGAATTCAACTCGGATGAGTGGGAAAGGAGGTAGCAAGCCAGTCGTTATTGGTGTCGTTGTTGTTATTGCGATTTTGGTTGCTACAATAGTGGTTCTGGTAGGTAAGTTAAACAAAAATACAAAAGAAGAACCCAAAGAAACGAAGGATGTAGTAACGGCTGAAAATGTAGAGGAAGTTATTGATGAGTGGGTAAATGAATCAAACGATAAACATGTTCCGCAGTATTATACAATAACCCAGAATACGGAATGGACATTTAATGATGGTTCATCACCTTCTAACGATGCATATGTTACCAACGATGCAACAAATGAGAGCCCTGTTTATTTTGATATTATCGATGATGATACGGGTGAAACAATTTATTCGTCTCCGGTGTTGGAACTTGGTGCAAAGATAGAAAAGTTCAAGTTGGATAAAAAATTAGATAAAGGCGATTATAATTGCACACTTATATATCATCTTGTGGATGATGAACAAAATGAACTTACAACAGTAAGAGTAGGAACAATAATTCATGTTCTAAATTAATAGGGCAGTGTGATATCACTATATTGGTAGTTTGGTCATCAAGGATGATGACCTAAAAAAGTATTAATTCAAGGAGGATACTTTATGAACACAAAAAGAATCTTATCATTTTCAATGGCAGCAGTAATGATGGTAGGAAGTAGCTTGACCGTATTTGCAACTGAACCGACCCCGGCAACAACTGATGTTACAACTGCTGTAGAATTAACAGGTACAGGAAGTAGTGCGTATGTTGACAAGAATGTCATGCAGGTAGTAGTTCCTACAGCAAACTTTAATTACAAAATTGATCCAGAAGGGGTTATGTCAGAAGTAAAGAGTTATGATGGCACAGCTGTTACTAGCGTTACAGATAATACAGGAGTAATTTTCCTTAATACTGGTGCTGACTCAAGTAAGACAGTAAGTAATTATAGTGATGCGTTTACTATCACAAATAAGAGTGCTGTTCCTGTAGATCTAGGTGTAACATATTATGTTGAGGATGGAGCATCTAATCCAATCGCTGTTGCTACTGCACTTTCTGCAAAGGCAGATTTATCTGATAATAAGGCTATTTACTTAGGGCTTATTCCTTATGGAGTTGATAAGGAGCTGGCATTTACAGCAACAAATACTACAAAAACTAACTTTATGTTATTGAGCGCCGAAGATGCATATAAGGTTACTGATACTTCTGGGACATATTCATATGCTATAGATACTAGTTATGCTGGTACATTCCCTACTATTAGCTTCTACTTGACTGGAGCAATTAATAAAGATATAGAAATGTCAACATGGTACTATGATGATAAAGGTACGAGAAAGCCTAAAACAGCGCCTAAGATTAATTTTAAATATACTTTGACTTCTGTTAAGGATTCTCTTCCTGCAATTGCTATCTTTAGTGATGATGACCTTTATGTTTCAAAGGGAACCGATAATTGGGCAACTGGTGGTGGATTTGCTGATCATAGTACTACTCCAGTAACTGCAATCACAGTCAATGGCAGAACAGTTACTCCTGCTGCAACTAATGTAGTTAAACTTGGAGATACGTTCACAACATATTGTGTCAAAGTTCCTATGTCACAACTTGCTCCTCTCTTTGGATATACAGGTGATTTGACTGAAGAAGACAAAGCAACTATCAAGAGTTATGTTAAAGCTGTGACTGTAGCACAAGGGCCTACTTATTATGGAGAAGTAGCACAGTAATCTTTAATTAAATGAAAAAATGTCGCATGCTTTTGGGCATGCGACATTTTTTGTTTTTGTAACTAATGCACAAAAATATATACATAAAAAAAATGTTGTATAATTGAGATATGGATGTGAGAACAATAAACGTAATATCAAAAGAATATTGTACAGGATGCAAAGCTTGTGGAGATTCCTGTCCACAAGATGCTATTAGCTTTTGCATTGATAATGAGGGATTTTGGTATCCTCAAATAAGTAGTGATAGTTGCGTTAATTGCGGAGCCTGTTTAGCATGCTGCCCAGTTACTAATAATACGTATGAAAATGCAGAACCAATAAGAGCGTATGCTTCATGGAATAAGGATGACAATGAGAGGAGAAATGCCACTTCAGGAGGAGTTTTTCCAGCGATAGCAGAGGAGATTATTTCCAGCGGAGGATTTGTTATTGGAAGTGCATATACAAATAATTTTAAAGGTGCATACCATATGGTTGCATCTAATGAAGAAGGAATTAGTAGACTTAAAGGCAGCAAGTATTTTCAAAGTGATACTGAAAAAATATACCAAAAGACGAAAAGTTGTATTGATACAGGAAGAGAAGTTCTATTTGTTGGTACACCATGTCAGGTAGCTGCATTGTATGGCTTTTTCGGTGAAAGACCTGCAAACCTACTCACATTAGATTTTATATGTAGAGGAGTACCTTCCCCATTATTACAAAAGAAAAAGATTGAATATTACGAAAGAATGGAGCAATCTCGGGTCATTTTTTATCGTGATAAATATAAAAAGTATGCGTGGATTGATTTTGGAGCAATGTTAAAGTATGAAAGCGGCAAAGAACAGTTTGTAAGTAGATGGAAAGATGAATTCCTGCATTTCTTTATTGCTAAAAATCTAAATTTGCGTCCTAGTTGCTATAATTGTCAGTTTAAGAAGGGAAATATGTACTCTGATATTACGATGGGTGATTTCTGGCAGATTGACAGAGTGACAGAGAGGGATCTACGCGATGGTGTTTCTGCATTAGTGATAAATACACCCAAAGGGCAGGCGTGTATCGATAGGTTGCAAAACTCTCTTTATTTAATAAAAAAACCAATAGAGCGAATTAGTAATGGTAATCCTTCTTATGTTTCATCTCCTGATAGACCGAAAGAACGAGGGCACTTTTTCTCAACAATTACAAAGGATGGGTGGGAAGGTGCTCTACAAGAGTTTAAGGAATTCAGAGCTGAAACAGATGAGCAAAAAAATGCGCATGAAAAACGCATGCGACAACGACCACTTCTCTTTCTGAAAGAGGAAAAAGAAAACATAGATTGGGATGCATTCGTTTACTACAACTATAGATGCAATTCAGTCATTAGAGAAAAGAATGCTTTTTTGATTCCGTATGAAGGATCAGTAATTGACATTCATCCTAATGCAAAATTGAACCTTAAAGGCAATATACTGATTAACTACTGTCCATCATATCCAAGAGGTAGCAAAGAGACAGTTGTAAGACTTAGAGATGGTGCAACGGTATATTTGGACAATAGGGTTGAACTTGCATATGGAACTACGTTTTCTGTGGCAGAGAACGCATATTTTAAGGCAGGATATTTTACGACAATGATTGATACCTGCATTATATGCAAGAAGAAAATGATATTTGGAAATAATGTGATGTTTGGTAGAAACATAACAGTATTTGATTCAGATTATCATCCTATATATGATTCTGATTTTAACCCTCATATTATGGATGAAGAAGTTGTAATTGGCGATAATGTCTGGATTGGAACAAATAGCATAATTTTAAAAGGTTCAGTGATAGGGAATGACACAATAATAGGAGCCGGAACCATGGTTCATGGAAAGGTTCCTAAAGAGTGTGTTTTTACTAATAAGAGAACCGAGGATGTTGTTGCTGAAGGGTATATTTGGGAGAGATAAAGGGCGTGAATGCTTTTGATGTTATTGAAGGATTGCTGAAATTACAGAGTGCCGATCTTGGTATTGGCGAGTTCTTTAAGGCTAATGAAGTAAGAAAAGTAGCTGTTTATGGTCTTGGACGAGTCGGAGCATTGACTTATGATATCATCAAAGACACGGGTGTTGAGATTATATTTGCTATCGACAAAAACTATGAAAACTTATCTGTTTCTGACGAAGAATTGATTATTATTCCGCCTAATGAGATTAAAGCACAAGATAGAGTCGACCTCATTGTGGTTACTCCTATGGAACATTACTATGATATAAAGGAAGAACTGGAGACCCTGACTGATGCAGATATTATTTCAATTGGTGAGATAGTAGAGTACTGTTTGGATGGCGAGTCTTTGCCTGGATTAAGTGTAATAAATAAAGTCCTAAATCAAGTAGAAAATGGGAGAATTGCAAGGAAAAACAGCATAGATAGAGAAAAACGAAGTCAAAAGATATTGGTGTTCGGTGGGGGGGGCGGAATAGGAAAAGCGATTGCGAAACGAATGCTAGATGAAGGCTCTGAAGTCATAATTGTTGGTAGAACTGCTGAAAGATTGGAGACTGTAAAGCTTGAGCTTGACAGTGAAAGATTACATTTTTTTTCGGGCGACATTTCACAAATTGATACACATGAGAGAATGTTTAAAAGAGCGGCAGATATGATGGACGGTCTTGATGCATTTGTCAATGCATCAGCTATTTCTCTAGAGACAAAAGCTAGAGGTTACGAACCTTGGGATATAACAGAGGAGGAATGGGATGAGGTTTCTGATATCAATTTCAAGGCAGCTTATTTTTTAATGAGAAATGAAGTTAGTTATTTTCTTGAGAATAACATTGCGGGGAATATTTTAAATTTTTCATCAAATGCAGCCTGTATGGATATTCAAGGCATATATGGAGCTGCAAAACTCGCAATCATGCGATGGACACGATCGTTCGGTAAAAAATTTGGTCATCACGGAATTATAATAAATGGTATAGCCCCAGGAGCAACTTTTACACCGATAATATCTTCATATGCCAAATCTTTGGATCAACAGTATTCTAGACATGCAATTGAACGTTTTATAGCACCTGAAGAAATAGCAGAACTGGCATTATTATGTCTTTCAAACAAAGGAGTGGCATTATGTGGGACTACTATTATTGCGGATGGTGGGGATGAAGAGGCTTATTAAGTGAAGAAACTGGAAGAAGAGTGGGCGGATTATATTAGGATTACTACAGAGAATACGCATGTAAACTACGTGGGACTTATGAAAGTTATGGTCCCTCGCAGAAAGGAAAGCCATGTGGGTGGCTGCTGTATGGGTAATAAAATTATTGGAGTACCCAATTCATCAAGAGGAGTAATCGAAATTGATGCAGCAAGCGCGAGATATAAAGAATATGGCAAAGCTAAAATTGGTACTTTTAAGTGGACGGGGGCTTGTGTATTCGAGGGACTAGTATACGGCTTGCCAAGGAAGGAAAATAGTATTCTTGTAGTTGATACTAGAAAGGAATCGATAAAAGAAATTAGTCTGAATACGCATTATTGCGGAGAACATCATTATGGCGGTGTTGCGACGCCAGATGGTATTGTTTACCAGCCACCGAGGAATTCAGATCACATACTGAGAATTGATTTAAACACTTTTGAAACGCGGCGAATATACATTCCAGATAATAAGCAGTACTATAGGTATTCATCCTCTGTTATTCTTCCAAATGGCGATATATATATGATACCTGAACAAGGACATAGAATGTTGGTGTTAAATACGGATACTGAGAGAGTTGAGCTATTTGGAAATCCTTCGGATCATTTGGTATTTGGAGCTGTAGTTGGAATAGATGGAAACATATATGGATATTCCAAAGAAGGAAACGGAATCTTAAAAGTAAATCCGCAAAAAAGAAAAATCGAATTTATTTGCAAGAAAATAGGGAATCCGGATTGTTATGGGACAGTTGTGGGTATAAACGGTAGAATGTATGGAGTTGTTGCAGGCGGGCAGACAATTTGGGAATTTGATGTTAATAGTCAAAAGGCAAAAGAATTGTTTCACATAGATAATCCGGTATATGCCCAATGTGCAGGCGGAGGACTTTGTGCTGATGGAACGATAGTGCTGATGCCATGTTTTGGAAATAATGTTTATTTGATTAAACCAAGTAAGTCCAATATAAAGCTTGGAAATATGTTGAATAATTGCTTTGTTAATACATCATACTAAAGGGAGATAGGATAAATGAATGTTTATAGTGTGTAAACGAAGTGGAGATGGGCTATTTTTAGAGTTTGGAGTAGCGGTGGGGGATCAATTAATTACATAGCAGATGTTAGGACAGACAATATACGGTTTTGATTCATTTGAGGGTTTACCAGAGGATTGGTTCACTGCTTCAACGGATTTCAATGAAGGAAGTTTGCGGCAAGGAAAAATACCTGAGGTACGAAAAAATGTGGAATTAGTAGTGGGGTTATTTGATGCAACATTGACAGATTTTTTAGAGGCTCATAAAGAAAATGTTGCATTTATGCATATTGATTGTGATTTGTATTCTTCAACTAAATAAGCTTTGGATACATTGATGAGTCAAGGTCGTATAGTAAGAGGTACGGAGATTAATTTTGATGAATTTATTAATTATCCAGGGTGGAATAAGGAAAGTGAATATACAGCATTTATAGAAACAGCAACTAAATATTGAATAAGTTATGAATATACTGGGTTTGCTGCTGATTCGTGCCAAGTTTCAATAAGGATACTATAATGTTCTATTAATATTTAGTAGGTTGTAAGGGAGGAATAAATGTTTGATGCTGAGTTGGTTGAAAAAACAAAAATAGTTGAAGCCATTTTGGAGGATGACTTGTCAAGAGATGTTTTTAGGTATAGGCTATTCGCTAATTTATCATCGGATGTTAGGTTTATTCATGCATTGTTGAAAAAATATGAACTGATGGATTTTGACAATGCATTTTATATGTGGAACAAAATTAGAGATCATTATGACATCTATTCTAAATATGATGTGATTACATTTTTGAAAACAAGAGAAATAAAGAAAGATGTAGTTCTTTTTGGTGCGGGGCATGATTGTCCGATGTATATTTCACTGTTAGATGCTGCCGCAATTCTACCAGTGGCAATAATTGATAACTATGCAAATGACAACAAACTCTGTGGAATTAAAATATATCGACCTAAAGATTATTATGGTTTGGAAGAAGCAACTGTGATTATTACCTCAAGAATAAACGCTAAGTCAATGTATGAGGAACTTAGATCTAGAGGAGTGCCTAAAGAACACATTTTCGTTCCTGACGTAAATGCGTTATATATATTTAATCAGAGGGAGTACTTTGATAGTGATATATGGACTGGAGGTGAAAATGAAGTATATGTAGATGCTGGGGCTTACAATTTATCTACAGTGAAAGATTTTGCAGAGTTTGCGCAAAGTTGTGATAGAGTTTTAGCGTTTGAGCCAGATAGACTAAATTATGAACTATGTTTAGATAAGCAGAGGGAGACAAATGTCAAGAATCTTGAAATAATAAATAAAGGACTTTGGGAATGTGATACAGTGCTTCATTTTAAAAGAGGTGGTGATAATGGCACTGGAACAGCGGTCTGTGAAGAGGATGATAGTGCGATAAGCAGTGTCCCGGTATGTTCTCTTGATAGTGTGCTTAATGGTGGTAGGTGCTCGTTTATTAAAATGGATATTGAGGGGTCTGAACTAATGGCACTAAAAGGTGCAAAGGAAACGATAAAGCGATATAATCCAAGACTTGCAATCTGTCTTTATCATAAGCCGGAGGATTTAATAGATATTCCACTATATATTCACGGTCTTGTTCCGAATTATAAGTTAAAAATCAGACATTATTCTACATGGTTTTATGATACAGTGTTGTACGCATATCTTTAAGAAGAAGGGCAAATGAGAAAAAATTATATAATTGGTGTTGGAAAGCGTCAAAAAGATTTTGAGTATGTGTTTAATGATATAGCTATAGATGGATATATAAATGAGGAAGAAGTTAGCTTAGATGGGTTAACTCCTGAAAATGCGTTTGTATATATCTGTTCTTCGGATATCCTAATGGCAAAAAAAGTTTTGCAGAGTAGCGGTTTTATAGAATACAAAGACTTTATAGAGGTTACAGAATTATTTAAAAGTTTAGATTTTGATTTAAAAAGAGTGTCTAGTAATAAAACAATAATTATATGGGGAAAGGGATTTGGATTTAGAGACTTGCTAAGTCATTGTCCTAATGTGCTTGATAGTGTTGGAGCTATAATTGATAATGCTGCAACTGATGGAGAAGTAATCAGTGGTATCCCTGTTTATAAAGCAAATGATTTTCCTTTTAATGATGGGTGTTTTTTTATTGTTACTGTGCGTGAACAATTTAGAGATGTTGAGAGAGAACTGTTGAAAAGGGGAATTAAGAGAGAAAATTTTGTTTTTTATGATAGATTAATTCTTAAGCCTTCTGAATTATTATTGAAAACCTATTTGGATAAACAATATCAAGAAGATGTACCAATATGCAGTGCTGCATTTGAATTTTTTCAGATACATGAGAATGGGAATATGGGTTTCTGTTGCCCGTCGTGGAATTCCTCTTATAGCGGAAATCTATATTGGGATCATTTTGATGAAGCTTATTATTCCATCTTCTCAAGAATCTTTTGGCTTTCTGTTATAAATAGAACATATACATTCTGTAATTGGGAACAGTGTCCTATGCTACAAAATTTCTCCAAAATTTGTAAATGTGATGAAAGAGATGTGAAGAATCCTGAATATTGTATTAAACCATCCATGCCAAAAGTGTTGGCTATAAATATTGATAAAAGATGTAATCTCTATTGCGCTTCGTGTAGGAATGCAATATATATTCCGTCGGATAGAGAAATCGATAATACAAAACAATTAGTCGAAATAGTAAAAAAAGAAGTGCTTATAAATGATATAAAAAAACTTTTATATGCTGGAAACGGAGAGGTGTTTTTATGTGATACATATAGAGAGCTGATTAAATCGGGTAAAAGCAAACAATCGTTGATGTTGCTGTCCAACGGAAATCTTTTTACACTTCAAAAATTTGAGGAATATACAAAAGGTTATGAAAAGGTTGGAATCAGTATTTCGATTGACGCGGCATCTAAATCAACATATGAAAAAGTTCGTAGAGGAGGAAATTGGGAAAGACTAATTAGAAATCTTGAAGAAATTGGTAAACTTAGAAAGCGTAACGTGATTGAGACGTTTCATATCAATTTTGTGATATCTGCTGTTAATGTTCATGAGGTAAAGGCAGTAATTGCATTAGCCAAGAAGTTAGGAGCTGATTGTGTGAATTTTACTAGATTGGTTAACTGGGGAACATATACGGATAAAGAATTCGATGATTATAGCATCGTAGATGAGAAAGGCTTGCTTAAAGATAAGTTTAAAGAATACTTGTCTGGTCCGGAAATAGGAGATTCCGTTGCAAACTTTTGTAATTTGGTATGCGTTACCAAGGAATTTGGTGGAGATGCAATTTTGGCAATTTCGGATTACAAGATTAAAGATTTGGGTATATGTGAATGAGATAGCTATATGATTTAAGACCGTTTTATTGGCATTGTTTGCAGTTAATAATTTTTTAGGGGAGCGAAAAATGTATCAAAAAATTTGCAGAGTAGCTGCTTATAATTTTGTGGAGTATGAGGGAATAAAGTTTTGCGGAGATACAAATCAAACTGCATTATACAGAATTGATAGTAGTGGAGAACCTAGAATATTAACAGATCATCAAGTGGCAAAATATCGATCATATGCTTACACTAAATGCGGGATAATAGGAAAAAAAGTTTTTTTTATGTCAGGGAAAAGCAATATTGTTAGTGTATTTGATATAAAAAAAAATGAGCTGAGGAAAATAGAGATTAATCTGAATGAGGATTATTTGAATGGTAATATACTTTTTTGGGAATCAGCAGTAAATGAAAAATACTTTTTTGCCGTGGGATATCAATGTCCTGTGATAGTTCGGATAGACGCGGAAACAAATGAAGTAAAAATGCTTGATTTTTGTATTGATGATTTTCGTAATGAAAGTAGAAAAGGAGACAGTCCAGATTACTTTTTCGTGGATGGATACGTTAATTATAAAGGAGGTTTTTTTATTCCGATATCTAGAGAATCTTCTCTCTTGTTCCTCGATAATGATATGAATGGTTATGAGATTATTTATACGGGTGGTTTTGTAAAAAAAATACTTAGTATATCTTCGCGTGATGAAGAAATATGGATGACAGATTTTAATTCTGATACGGGCTATGTTTCAATATGGAATATTAATACGAAAGAAGTGAAGAATGTAATTCTTCCTTCTCGTGGACTATGGTATGCTCCTAAGTTTTTTGATGGATATGCCTATTTCTTTCCTATGTCAAATGAAGGAAAAGTATATAGAGTAGATACAATGACGTTACATTGTGAATTATTTGAGAGATTGGATGAGTTATTTAGGGAAGAGGATAATAAAGAGCTAAATAATAGAAATTCCAATACAATGATGGTTCAGCAGGAAGGCAGCATAGTAACATTTATACGGCGTCCGGATTATACTTGGTTTACTTACGATTTTGAAACTGATGAACTTACCTCAGCGGTATATGAGATTACTGATGAAGCATATCTTAAGGCATTGGAAAAGGATTATTACGACCAGATATTTGACAAATGTGTGGGTAAAGCGGAGGTAGTCAACGAAGAAGAACTGCCGCTTTCTGAATACTTGGAAAGACTGAAGATTTGAGAAATGGTGAATTAGTCCGTTAAACTGCTTGGACAAGGACGGATATAATGGCAAAAACGCAAATGATTATACTTGCCGGTGGCAAATGGGAAAGATTTGGAGGCAATATCCCCAAGCAATTTGTAAAGATTTCCGGAAAAAAACTGATTGATGCTAATGCGACAATAAATGCAGTTTTAGCAGATTATACCGGACAGGCTATAGATGTAAGAAAGGACAGATAAATAATGGAGGCAGAATACATAGTTGTACAGGCAGGCGGACTTGGTACTAGGCTTGGAAAACTCACAAAGAACCGCCCGAAGGCACTGGTTCCTGTAAACAATCTACCGATAATATTTCATATCTTTAAAAAGTATAAAGACAAAAAGTTTATTGTCATAGGGGATTACAAATATGATGTCTTAAATACTTATTTAAGGACATTTGCAGATGTTGACTATTTATTTTTAAAAGCTAATGGGAAGGGAAATGGTGCCGGAATTAAAGATGCAATGAATTATATTCCTGATGACACACCTTTTATGCTTATTTGGTGTGACCTGATCTTGTCTGATGATTATGTGTTCCCTAAAGAATCTGCACCATGTTATGTTGGGATATCAGGCGATTTTAAATGCAGCTGGAGATTTGAAAACGGAATTCTTGAGAAAATCAGTTCTGTGGAACGTGGCGTCGCAGGATGCTTCATGTTTGATAAGAAGGAAAGGCTTATGAGTCTTCCGCAAGAAGGAAGCTTTACAGTATGGTTAAAGGACAGCGGCATTCCACTTAAAGATATGAATATGTATGGCTCTCATGAAACCGGTACAATAGAAGATTTAATAAAATTAGATCCCGGAGAAAATCGATGCAGACCATATAATCATATGGAATTTAAAGATGGAAAAGTCATTAAGACCGGACTTACTCCTGAGGGAAAAAAACTTATAGACAGAGAGTGCAGATGGTATGAAAAAGTAACAGAGTATGGATTTAGCGGAATTCCTGAGATATATAGCCTGGATCCGCTTACAATGAAACAGATAAAAGGAACCAATATATTTAGGGCAACTCTGGATGATGAGCAGAAGAAACGTACTATCGATAGACTTGTCGAAAAGATAAAAGAACTTCATTCATACGAGAAAGTATCTCCGGATTACATGGGACTCCAGGAGGACTACTTCACTAAAACTATAAAGAGAATAAATGGTATACGAGATGTTATTCCGTTTAATAATGATGAATATATAAATATCAACGGAAAAAGTTGTAAAAATGTCTTTATGTTTCAGGACGAACTGGAAAAGGATGTAAGGGATAATCTGTTTGATGCTGAGTTTGGACCGATACATGGCGATTGCACATTGACAAACACCATGATAGATGAAGATGGTGAAATTTTTTATATCGATGCAAGAGGGTACTTTGGCAAACGGAAAATATTCGGGGATCTTTATTATGACTGGGCAAAGCTATATTACTCAATAGAGGGCTGTTTTGATCAATTTAATATCAAGAATTTTGAATTTGAAATATCTGACAGTGCGGTTAACTATCAAATACATGAGAGCGGATGGGAACATTTAACAGGTTACTTCCTTGATACAGTTGGTGATTGTAATCTTGGAAAGATTAAATTGATTCATGCCATAGTGTGGTTGTCTTTGGCAAGTCATTGTTGGGAAGATTATGATTCAATGTGCCTTGCTTTTTATAATGGCTTATACTTATGGAACGATTGGATAGAAGAATATAGAAGTGGAAAGGTGAAATAATGCAGCAGACGCTTACTATGTCAACACTGAGTAAAACCTGGATCTTTGATTTTGACGGAACTTTGGTAGAGCATAATGGATATAAAACAGGCGAGGATCATTGGCTCCCAGGCGCGAAAGAGTTTTTGCAAAGTATACCTGAAGATGATTATATTCTTATACTCACTGCCAGAGAAGAAGGCGCCAGAGAAAAGACTGTTAAGTTCTTGAAGGATAGTGGCATACGTTTTAATGATATAAAATTCGAAATACCTATGGGAGAACGGATTTTACTTAATGACAGTAAGCCATCAGGACTAAGAATGAGCCATTGTGTTGAATGTAAAAGAAACGAAGGACTTGAAGGATTGAAGATAGTAATTGACGAGACACTATAATCCATGCTTGGGTGAGGATAAAAGGATGATCAATCTCGAAGAACACTTTAAAAGGGCAGAACAGGGGAAGATAATCTGGGAGAAACTGGATGCTTTCTATAATGCAGATCTTTATATTGTTTTCCCGCATATAAATGAAGAGTACAACTATTATGCATTGTTGTATCTTGATAAGCATATCGAAAAAAAGAAGGCTGACAGTGTCGTACTTGTAACTGCAGATAGTGGAGTGGAAAAATCTGTTAAGCTCTTTACCCAAAGAATGTGCAGCGTCGAGAAAATGCCAATTGAAGATATTCACCTTATGTTAAAGTACTATGCCCTTTATGAGTTTACTTCAAGGATGACGATTATTTCATTAAAGATTCCCTATGATACAAGAGGCGAAAATTTCTTGGGGGTAAAAGGTGTAACCAAAAAAGAACTTCTGTGCTTTGACATATACAGGTTTGGAGAAGTTCCGGAAGTATCAGAGCCAAGATATGATTTAGGCGATGAAGATGTGATATCTTTCTTAGGTCTTAGTGTCGGGTGACGGGATGAATAGAATAGAAAAAGGTGCTGCCGCTGAATTACATGAACTTATTGAGAATGGGGTGCTCAAAGGAAGAAAGATTTTCTTTATGGGCAATATTGTTAATGTGTATAAGTTTATGCAGGAGCTGGAAACAGAGTGCTATTCTGTCTGCGGAATGGTCGATAACGATACGAAAAAAGCCGGCAGATACGATATTGAAGGATATGAATTTGAGATTCATGATCCCATGGATTTTTTTGCATTTTCTAAGGAAGAGATTGCGCTGATTATTTATTCAGAACGTTTCTGGTGCGAAATGCGAGAACAGATGATTCGCGAAGGATATCAGGAAGGTATCAATCTCTTTATTCTTGAGGGGGTGTCGGAACAAAAGAAGATTGCTTATATAAAAAAAGCATGGGATATTCTGGAAGAATATAAGCAAAAGTATGGGGAAGATGTGTTTTGTTACCTTTTCTATGGACCAATAGGTGATAATTATCTGTTTGCTGGATATATTGAGGAATATAACAGAAAACATGGAATTACGAATTTTGTGTGTATAGGGACTGGTGCTACCAGAAAAATATGTGAAATATACGGTTTTGGGCAGATAGATACTCTTGATAGGGAATCAATTGTTGCCATTGAGTATCTGTATATGTTTCTTGGAGATTCACTAAAAAATGTGCACATCTTACCAATATGGGATTGGGCATTTCATTTTAATCGTGACTGCATGAGACTGAATCCAAGATTTTCATTCATGGATACTTATATATATTATACTTATGGACTGGATGATAAGTCTGTTTTAAATCCCCCTAAGTTTGACTATGATCTTGAGATGGTTGCATCTGTTTTTTCAGATAAACATCTAATTCCCAAGAAAACTGTAGTATTATCTCCCTTTGCTTACAGCATTCCTTTTCAGCCGCCGGAAAGCTTTTGGAAACGGCTGGGAAAGGGACTTTTGGACAATGGATATTCCTTGGCAATAAATGTAGACCCATCTCCGATGCATGAAAAAGATGAACAAAATTTCATTGAGGGTGCGCAGACGGTATCATTTTTGCTTAAGGAAGGTATGGATTTTCTTAAGATGGCAGGATACTTTATTGGAATGAGAAGCGGACTTTGTGATGTTCTTTGGAATGCAGAATGTAAAAAAATAATACTATATCCGGCTGTAAGAGAGATTGATTATGAAAGGCATAGGTGTGACATGCAGTTTGGTAGCCTTGAAATAATGTATGGCGCACGAGATGTACGTGAAATTGAGTTTGATATTAAAAGAAAAGAAGATACCTTATATTGGAATAACGTGGCGGATGACATCTTGAAAGGGGTTCTTGGTTAATGCGTGATTATTTAAAGAACGCAATCGAAAATCTGCACCGGTATAACTATAGCATAGGACATAGAATATATCTGATGGGACGCATTAATCATATTTTGTTGATTAAGGCAATACTTGAGGAAAAAGGATATGCTGTAGAAGGAATACTGGATAATGATTCCAAAAAGCAGGGATTGGAAGTTGAAGGAGTTAAGATATTTGCACCTGGTGATATTTCGAAACGGCATGACAACAAAATAGCAATAATTATCTATTCTCCGAAGTATAGTCAGAGCATGGTAAAACAGTGCGAGGAATATGGCTACATTGAAGGAGAGGATATCTTTGTGATAGATAAACCGACGCTCGAAAGAAACAAGCGTCTGGTCGAGATTGGTGTAGCAAAGTACGAAGAACTAAAGAATAAATATGGAAATGATGCAATATTTTTTTACGCAAATTGTCCGTTGGGTGATTATTACTTATTGTCGCTTTTCTTTAGAAAGTACTGTGAAAAGAACGAAATAAAGAACCCGGTAATCATTTGTAATGCTCATACAGATGATACTCTATCTAAGATACTTGACCTTAAACCCACAGAGAAATTATCGGTTCTGGAGTATGAGGCTATTGCGACGGCATGGATTTTTCTTGGCGAAAAAGAAATGGACATTATCCCAATGACTATTTGGCAAGGAAGTTTTAGATTTAATCCGTGTCTTATCAGACAAAGTGAAGACTTTACATTTATTGATACTTTCAAATACATGGTTTTTCACTTGAATGAAAGCGATGGGCCTGATTTTTATGATTTCTCAGATCAAGGTTTTGATGCTAATGGTTTTGCAGCCGAAAAAGGGCTTGTCCCTGGGAAGACGGTATTAATTAGTCCTTTTTCATATTCACTGCAGTCTCTCCCTCAGGAAAATTGGGTGAAAATAGCCCAATACATAATTAGTAAAGGATATAGCGTGGCTATAAATGTTGGACAATCGGGAGAAGAGAACTTTATTCCGGGTACCGTCTCAGTAAGCCTTGATTTTACTAAAATTGTGAAGTTAATGGAGCTTACCGCTGCGGTCATAGGCATTAGAAGCGGATTTTTTGATATAACTTGCCACGCTAAGTGCAAAAGAATAGTATTGTATCCGTTTTCAAACGGGGTGAGGAATGTTTGGAATTCTACGGATATTTCTTTCTGTAGCTTAAAGAACATGGGACTTACTACAGATGCTTTTGAATTGGAAGTAAGTGGGCTTGAAGATGTTTTAAAACTAATTGATGAGGTATTGCCAAATATTTGAGACAAATGATAAGTGTAATAATTCCGGCATATAATTCAGAAAACTACATAAGGAACTGTCTTAACAGTGTTCTGACTCAAAAAAACGCCGATTTTGAAGTGGTTGTTATCAATGATGGTTCAACTGATAAAACCGGTGATATCTGTTTGGCGTATAATTTGGATGCCCGATTTGTGTACCGTGAACAGGATAACAGAGGCCAAGGTAGTGCAAGGAATCTTGGTATCCGGATTGCAAAGGGAGATTGGCTTGTTTTTTTGGACTCGGATGATGAATTATGCGAGGGAGCATTAGAGGTTATTTCCAATGCTATTTCGGAGGATGAATCGCTAGAGCTTATCTGCTACTGCTATGAGCAGAATCTATTGGATGGGACATTAGACGTTAGTAATTATTCAGTGATTCCGGAAGATAATGAGAGACTAATAAAAAATGTTTCTACTTTTCTTTGGGATAAAGCGATAAAAAAGCAGCTTTGGCAAAGGCTTGAAATAGAATTGGACAACTTTTTTGGAGAGGATATTAAGGCAGCATACCTTTGTAGTGCCATGGCAGATGGATTTAAGATTATAAACAAGCCGTTGATTAAGCACTATCTTAGGGGATGCAATCTGTCATGTAATTCGGAAAAGGTTCGGCAAATTCCCATAAGTCTGAAAAACGTTCTTGGAACGTTTAGAGAAAAAGGACTGTTTCCAAGATTTACGGCAGGAATCATAAGATTACTTGCAAGTCAAATAATAAATATCCGTGAATCAGATGCGTTTATCCTTGCGGATGAAGTGCGAAAAGAAATCGAAGATGAGATATTAGACCTTTTCAAAGAAATATACGGATATGAAATTGTTATAATTGGCAGCAATGACTTTCTTTGGATGGAGGATATCCTTGACTCTATATTCTTCAATGAGAGAATTGTAAAGTCTGTATATGAGACGATAGATAAATTCATTATTGCTGATGAGGATAAGGGATGCGACCAGCAGATATATCTGTTGGATTTTGAAACGGAAGCTAGGTTATACAGAACAGGGACTAGGTCCGAAGCTTGGCTTGATGCAAGATTAAAACGTAAACTTGATGAATTAAAAGCTACGATAATCAAACGAGGGAAAGCTCAAAAGATCATTGTTTTGGGTAGTGATAGAGTAAAGCCAGATTTTTGTCTGCTTCAAAATCTGTGTGAATTGGAAATCCTTTTGGGAGAGCGCGAGGACTGCTCGATTTATCCCAAGGAGGAAAATAAGAAGGCTTTTGATGCAGATTCATATTTTGACAGCTCGTTTTGGAACAGAGGTGAGCAATACCGCTATATGACAAATGAAAACACGTTAGCAGCTTGGCTCAAAATAAAGCAGACAGGAAGGTCTTTGGAAGAATATTTTATAAAAAAAGGGTACAAGAAAATAGGCATATATGGAATAGGGTATATAGGGGAAATGCTTGACAAAGAGCTTTCTGAAGGCATGGTTGAAGTGACTTGCCTCATGGAACGATTTGCCAGAAGACTCGGAGATAGGGAAATTGTGCAGATAGGTGACAAGACGGTGTCATTTGATGTAATGGTTGTAACGACTGCAAATATTTTTTATGCAATCAAATATAATATTCGAAATTGCTATGGAGAAGATACAGAAGTGGTTTCTATTGAAGATGTAGTTTATGAACTGATTTGAAGAGGTAAAGAAGTGATAATATTAGACACTGTTGCACATGAGACTATATGGGGAGGTCAGAGGCTGATGCCTTTTGCAAAAGGAGAACATCCCAACATTGGTCATCTCTATTCTTTATGCTGCGAAAAGGGTTTGGAAAATCATATTTTAAACGGGAAGTTTAAAGGGAAGGTTTTTCAGGAATATTTTTTGAGCGTAAGAGATAAGTACGGATTATCAATGTATGATGAATTCCCGCTTATTATTGCTTTGGTGGAACCTAAGATGGACTTAAGTATCCAGGTTCATCCGGATGACCAAATGGCTGTGAATGAAGAACATGCTCAGTATGGGAAAAATGAATCATGGTATTTTTTAGATACACCTGAAAGCAGAGAGATATATAATGGCTGCTTAGCAGCAAGTAAAGAAGAATTCAGGGAAAAAATGGAGCAGAATGATGTTCTTTCGGTTGTGGACAGATTGCCTGTGAAAAAAGGCGACTATGTTTACGTGGAGGCAGGTACTATACATGCGTTATCATCGGGATGTTTGCTATACGAAATTGAAGAAAATAGTCCATGGACATATCGTATTTACGATTATAATCGAATTGACTCAGAGGGAAACAAGCGTGAACTACATGTGGAAAAAGCTTTAAGAGCATTGAAACCACAACTGAAATCTAAGGCTTATCCCATGGGCGACTCTCCAATTGAAGAAAGACGATATGTAGTACAGCGAATTATTTATGCAAACGAATATACTAATGTAAGTAAAACGTTAGAATGCATTACGATGATAGAAGGAAAATGTATAATAGAGAATATTAGTTTTACAACAGGTACGACAGTGGTATTGGAGCCTGGAGAAACATTAGTTGGAGATATCAGACATGCTGTAATGGCAAGACCGAAGTAAGGATGAAAAAATGGGTACAAGGATTAGACTTGATAGTACGGATTTTTATTTTTGGGGATTTCAACTTCAAAATAAATGGCTGCATATTAAAGCTATAGGTGGGAATCTTAGTCATTATTTTGAGGATAATCTACTGACAAATATAGCTATATATGGTGCGGGGGCATTGGGCAGAAGTCTTATGGAAGAATTATCTGGTAGTGATACAAATGTTGTGTATATGATTGATAGAAATGCCGCTGAAGTATCAAACACGTTTCCTGGGATTACGTGTCTTTCTTTTGATGCAGATTGGCCTATGGTAGATGCTATTGTTGTTACACCAATATATTTTTATGAGATTCGTGATGCTATACGGGAAAAAATAGGCTGTAACACGTCTGTTTTGGCAATTGATGATATTATCGATTATTGTTATGAGTGGTAGGGAATATGAGCAAAAAAGGAAAAGCAGCCATACTAACATGGTGTTATAACAATGGTAAAACTAATTATGGTCAGATTCTTCAATGCTATGCTATGCAGGAGATAGTAAAAAAATGTGGCTATGAACCAATTGTAATTCGATATAGGAAACCTACCCCTGATGAGAATGTGCTATTTAGAAATTCTTCTGAAAGACTACAATATGAACGTGATTACAGGATTCGTGTAATAGAAGGCGGTGAAAGCACACGAATTTCTCGGTTTATGGAATTTATCAGGAGTAATATCAAACTGTCAGATCAATGTTATACTACATCAGAAATTGCAGATGTAACTAAGAATTGTGAACTACTTGTCTGTGGGAGTGATCAGATATGGAATCCTTTATGGTTTGATGAGGTTTATTGTTTGAATTTTGCAAGGCTAGATCAGAGGAAAATTGCCTATGCACCTAGTGGTGTTTTTGATGAGACACGATCAGAATCTATTGATGTTTATAGGAGAATAGGTGCTCTTATTCGTGATTTTGATTTTGTGGCAGTTAGGGAGTCAAAAAGTGCCTCTATATTGCAAAGGTTTTCATCAAAAAAAATAGGCGTAGCGATAGATCCAACGATGTTATTAACTGCGGATGAATGGAATAATGTAGCAGGTAAACGCATTTGCGAAGAAAAGTATGTATTTTGCTATTCATTGGGAAGAATGCGTCCGCACAAATTATTGATGCATTACTTGATGAAGAAATACCATGCGGAAAAAATTTTATTTATTACATCGGGACATTACGATGAGGAGGATGAATTGGAAACAGAAGGTGTTTTCCATACTGTGGATGATGCTGGTCCAGGGGAATTCATTTCACTAATAAGGGGAGCAGAGGCAGTCTGTACAGATTCTTTTCATGGGAT
The DNA here is from genome assembly GCF_000703165.1 of Butyrivibrio sp. AE3004. Lineage (NCBI taxonomy): Bacteria > Bacillati > Bacillota > Clostridia > Lachnospirales > Lachnospiraceae > Butyrivibrio > Butyrivibrio sp. AE3004. The sequence goes on along the minus strand of NZ_JNLQ01000002.1, from coordinate 2,616,808 downwards.
AGCTTTGTCTATTATTTATGAGAAACAGTTCTATATGATAAAACGAAAGGATCCGGACATAGAATTGTGGGGGAGTGCTGAACGTCAGCGTAATTTGCTTCAAAAGGTGGGAATTAACGATGATAGGACTATTAGGTCGATAAAGGAAATCGACGAAATGGCCGATATTAAATATGATGAAGTGGCTGCATATAGAAATGAGCCTTCCATACTGCTTATATAGGAAGGGATACTATCGTTATTAAGGAGAAAATAATGATTGAACTAATGGCATCTATGATGTGCGCAGACTATCGGAATCTTGAGAAGGAAGTCCGTGATCTTGATGAGGGAGGAATTGATTCTTTCCACATTGATATCATGGATGGTAGATATGTATGGAATTATGCAATGTCGCTAAATGATTTGAGATGTATCAGAGGACTGACTAATAAACCCTTGGATGTACACTTAATGGTAGAGCATCCGCTTAATACGATTGATTTATTTATTAATTCTTTAAGACCTGGTGATACGATATATATTCATCCTGAAGCAGAGTATCATCCTTCTACGACACTACAAAAAATAATTGATGCAGGGATTATTCCCGGTATAGCAATCAATCCGGGAACTAGTGTGGGAACGGTACAGATGTTGCTTCGGATTGTAAAAAAAGTTTTAGTAATGTCTGTAAATCCAGGGAATGCAGGCCAGATGTTCCTGCCTTATGTGAACGAAAAATATGAAAAATTGTTGCTCTTTAAGAAGGAGATGGATTTCGAAATTTATTGGGATGGTGCTTGTGGGATGGATAAAATAAGGGAATATGCGCCACTTGGAGTGAAGGGGTTTGTACTAGGCACTACGCTTTTATTTGGGAAAAATCGTCCATATAGAGAAATACTTAATGAGATTAGAATGGATGATGCACTGCAATAATCGTTTTAATAATACTAATCCCTTTAAAGATGCTATTAAAAGGGCAGTAAAAAGAGTCCAGGGTGCTAGCTTATGGGATATGAATTAAAGCATGTACAAAATCGTCTTGTGGAGATGGCAATTATAATTGAGGATATTTTTAATAGAAATAATGTTCCTCATAGTATTATAAATGGCACGCTTTTAGGTGCAGTTAGACATGGGGGATTTATTCCGTGGGATGATGATTTCGATTTTTGCGTTTTTAATGAGTACTATGATGTTGCGTTAACATGTCTTAGAAGGGAACTTCCGGATTGGTTATTTTTAGAGGATGAAAAATCGGAACCAAGGTATTTTCATGCATGGGCGCATGTGAAGGATTTAAAAACTATAGCGCGGTGTGATCATTATATTCAGGATAACTATTATTCTCACCATGGGTTATCAATAGATTTATATAGATTGGAGAAAGTTGTTTTAGGGGAGCAATACTGCAGGAAGGAAGATGAATTTTTTAAATACATAGTAAGGAGGCAGGCTTTAGGATTATTGGATTATAAGGAAATGCAAAAAAAATTGGAACAACTCAAATGGTGCACCCAAATGTTTTTTGAATTTGATTTAATGAAAGAAAGTCTTAGTTCAATAAACAGGGCGGTATATGCAGATTTATATATAACTAATAGATGTTTTGAGATAGATGATTTATTTCCGTTGAAGAAAATTAAGTTTGAAAATACTGAGTTTTTTGGACCTAATGATCCAGATGCAGTACTAACTAAAAGCTTTGGGGAATATATGACTTTGCCTCCGGAAGAGGAGAGGATACTTCATTATTCCAATGTTGAGTTTTTGGAGTGATTTTCTATTGACATAATTGTATTCAATAGTTTATAGCACGGAATTTACTGTTTTTGAAGTTGGGGATTTGTGTTAATATTGCGCCATGTTTTTTGTATGTTGTACCGACATTAAATATGGCGAACAGGTGATATAGTAATGATACATTGAGGAGATGTTTTTATGTCACGGGGTGAAGTGGGAAATAAAATCAAAGAATTACGGCAGAGTTACGGTTTTAAGCAATTGATAATTGCTGATTATTTAGAAGTTGATCAGAGCTTGATATCTCAAATTGAAAAGGGAGAGCGTGAACCCAGTTCTGGTATTATTAAGAAATTATCAGATTTATTTGACTGTAATGTAAGTACATTTATTGAAGGAAACAGTAAGAATAATCAGTTAAATGTAGTGTATAGATCAAAAGACATTACAAAGGAAGATTTGAAGGCTATTGCTGCAATTAATAGGATTGCGCTGAACTTGGAAAAGATGCAGCACTTGGAAAGTAATAAAACATAAATGGATAATGTTCGAAAACAAATCCAAAAACTGTCCATTTCTCATGATGGCAGTCATAAAAAAGTCCTCCTCTCAGTTCTTGGAACGGCAAGCCTTTTAAAAGATGGAGAGGAACTGGTTGATAAGCTCGAAAGGAATCTTGATGTTTATGAGGGAAATAAGGACAAGATTCTTTTGGTTTTCTGCGTCCAAAAAGGCATAGAAGAAAAGCTTAAGTTTATCAGGCAAGACCTTATAAAGCCATATCATGAGATTGTTCAGATGTATATGAATAGCGATAATTGCGTGGTTGTTAACTTCGATGATCTGGATGATATCTATGATATATGCGATGCGTATTATGGCGACTGGAGTATAGCTGCCTGGACGATGAATAAGCTTGAGAAACCGGTGATGATTTTGGATGCTAGTGTTGAATGAAGTTGCCAGCTAAATGGGAGTATTTTAAATAAATCGCAGAGAGTCATTGTCTCTCTGCGATTTCGTGTATTTTGTCCAGTACTTTTTGCATATCACTTTTAGTATCGGTTGAAAAAAGAGTCTGTCGTTTCGCAAATGCTTTTTCAGATTGCAAATTATAGAACTCTTTATCTGTTATGTATTTTAGTGTGGTGGCTATCATTTCGTCATAATCAGCACAGACGAAGTCTGGTCCTGTAAAGGATGCAACGTCGCAGTCAGGGAGTGTTATAACTGGAATTCTTTCGTTCATAGCTCTTGTAGCACCGCCTGATCCGCCTGCTCTTTTTGGATTCATGAAAAGGTCTAATATTTTTAGTATATTCAGAAAATCTTTCCTATAACCAAGTCTTAGTGAGCGACTTTCAATTATATCAGGTAGTTCCTTTTGGATATCTCCTATAAATACAAAAAACGCGCTGTCATTTTGCTCCGCAACAGATACCATTACACCTATGAACTCATCGTTAACCTCGCGTTCTATACGGTTCCCGATTATTCCTATGGTAAAGGCATCTTCCGGAATACCAAATCCTTTTTTTGAATAATCTATATCCTGTACCTCTTCTTCGGCACCAAATCCTGCGAAGTGGAAGAATAAAGTCTTTTGCCCCATTGCTTCAATATATTTTTCTGTTTCTGGAAGAATATCACCTGTCTGATATCTTGCAAGGAGGTGCGCGTCTGAAACTTCGTGGCCGTGAGTGACAGGCATGGCAACGTAGGTAGTCATGGATTTCCATATCTGATCCATTCTGGGGAGGCCATTTATTTGCCAGATGAATTCCGGGTGCATACTATAAAGCTCTCCGATAAAGCTAAGCATATCATCTCTGGAAGCACTATTTATATCAATTTGATAGCAATGAATCAGTTGACCGTGATAATCTATTGCATATGCGCCCCATCTGTCAGTGTAGTTCGGACACATGATGTCGCCGGTCCAGATTTTACTGAACTCTTCGGTATTTATGGGTTCGCCAATAACAACTAACAGAACTTTATAGCCAAAATGATTCTGCAGGTGATGACATGCAGATAATACGATGTTAGTAGGAGCGTGTCTGGAACCTAAGAGTTGATACGTCGTTACTACTGCAAATTTATGCTCCCTTTTTTCATAAGGAATCATCTCAATATTCACATCAAGTTCTTTCGTATATCTTTGCGAAATATATCTGTGAAGTGTTCTGCGAATAGCGTAGTCATCCAAAGCGCCGTTCAGGAAACGTTGATGATAGGTCTGGAAATGAAGTGCTGCAGACATATTCATATTTACAGCTCCGGTCATGATTATCTCTTCGACCTTATACATATATTTCATATCGGGAGCTGCCCAGTAAACAGCTGAGAGAATCATGAGATAGAGCTGTGGATCGGATGCGAAGCTTTTATCAAAAAGCGGCAAAAGCTCATCAGCATTCCAGCCATCGGTTTTAATTGTGGTTGAAAGCTTGGCAAGACGCGGCTCATAATTATCTGTTCTGTAGGGATAATCAGCTTCTATAACTGTTGAAATTAGATCGCATAAAGTCTCAAAGTTCTTCATGTTCCCCTCCGGATGTTTTAGAATTGCGAAAGTTGCTTGATTTTCTTTTGACCATTACATCATAACATATATATTTACCACATGTTCTTTATCACATCTCCTTTTGAAAATAGATTACCCTTCACATTGTTTTTTACAGGAGATAGTTGCTCTTGTTTTATCATGTAGGACAAATTTTGTCTTGTGCATTCAAGCAGTTCACAGCACTGAGTTGTGTCTAAGAGATTACTCCGGACAAATGCAAGAAAGTCCTTTGGTGAAAGAGGGATTTTGGTTCCGACTTTATAGAGCTCACTTGACGGGATGTCAATTGAATCGTTGAAAGTTATGGAGTAACCGCCTGTTCCTACTTTACAGGAATTAAACAGTGCATCGTTTGTAAGAATTTTGTTGATATCATGCGTGTGAGTTAATGATTCTATTTGTACCTTGCGGATTGTGTCGTCAGCAAAAAAGCATAAGATAGAATTGTTATCCAAGACTGTGCATTCAGTTAGATTGTGGCGTTGCCTTCTGATAATGTAGTCCGGTAAGATGTCAGTTTTTTTTATGAATAAATAGTCCTGAGAACATCTCCCATGAGACAGTTCTAAAAATGCCATTTCATCATATTCCTGTAGATGATGGTTTTTCAGAATGCTGCTAATATTCTGGCGTCCGCTTGGAATTATGCGTTCTTTTACCCATAGAAAGCTGATTTCTCGAGGAACTGTGAAAATGCCATTATTTACATAATTGGTGAAAAGAAGTGGCGCAGACCATTCATCAAGATTGTCTTGAAGTTCGATAATGAAGTTTTTTTCCTTCTCATAATAAAGAAGAATTCCTATGGCAATATTTTTTTCTTCATCGAAAATTTCATAGCTTTTCATATATCTGATACCTTTTGTTAATCATTTCCCAAATTTTTTCTATGTAAACATTGGATAATACCCCGTCCAATCCTTCAAATATGTAGGATTTGTCGGTTATGTCAAGCTTTCCGGAAAATAGATAATCCTGTTTTCGCAATAATTCCAAGTTTTCAAGGCAGGATTTCGAACCTATAAAATTTTGACATGGCTTATCAGCTAAAACATCAAATGCAATTGCGTCATTATCAGTCATACATGAATATATAAGTGACAGACCATGATCAAATAAGGGAGCAATTCTGAGAGTGTGTTTCCTTGAATTCCTCAGAATTTCTATGTTTGCACCATGCCTGTCTCTGTTAAGTATAATGAAATCGATGGCAATCATGCGGTCTATATACTCCTTGAAGCCTTGTCGGACGCAAAAATCGTAATGTGATTCGCCGGGATTTGCATTTACTGTATAATAGTTGTCTAAAGCTGTTTTGCTTTCGCCGCTTTTCTTAAAATCTTTAGAAGCACATAGGTGAGTTGTATATATCTTTCCCTCAATTTCAATATCAGCATATATGAGATCATAGCTTAAATGTTCTACACCAAGTATGGTTAATAATCTGTCTACGATTATTTCGTTTATGCATTCGTGTCCGATTACACCTTTTGCAGGATCAAAATTGGAGAGCTTATAATATGTTTTTCCTCCGCCTAGCGTGGATTCGGATTTCAAAAATGTGCCGGCAGTTCCGCTGGAGTTTCTTATGTGAGACCATTTTAAGAAAGTCAGGTCTTGCTTTTGAGATATTATTGATGCCATATTACATAATCCTTTTTGTCACAGTGTGCTTTGAAATGATACAAATAAAATATTTGACGCGCGTAAAATATTATTGCTAATTCAAGATTATCATTATATTTGTCGAACGTCAAATGTTATAGAGTGTAGCAAAGCAACTATTTTTTATGTTTTGTCAGTGATATAATAAATTGATGGATTTCAGAGATGAATGGTGTGTAAATTGAGCTCTTGGATTATTTTTATTAAAATTTTATCGAGGGGGACATTTTGCAGAAAAAGATACTGATATTCCCAGCAGGGACAGAGATAGCATTTGAAATTCAAAATTCTCTTAAATATTCTAAATTTGTAAAAATCTACGGAGGAACCAGTGCTTCGGATCACTCAGAATTTACTTATGAGAATCTGATAACAGGGTTTCCCTTTGTTGATGATGCAAATTTTCTTGATTTTCTCAATAACGTAATAGATGAAAATGAAATAGATTGCGTTTATCCGGCGCATGACAGTTCGTGTTTATTCTGCAGTGAACATGCAGATGAAATTCATGCGCAGGTGATAATTACTGATAAAACGACAACGGGGATTTGTAGATCAAAGAAAAAAACCTATGAGTTTTTTCAGAGTGAGGAATTTATTCCGGAAACTTATGCAACACCGGATGAAGTTATAAATTTTCCGGTTTTTATTAAACCGATAACAGGGCAGGGCTCAGTTGGTGCAAGGAAAATTATAAGCCGTTCAGAATTAGACATGAATTACAATTCGGATTATGTGATTTGTGAATATCTCCCCGGTGCAGAATATACGGTAGATTGTTTTACAGATGGTAATGGTGAGCTTCTGTTTTGCAGACAGCGCATGCGTGAGCGCATTAAGACGGGGATCAGTGTCAGGACAAGAAGTATGGACACGGATGATGCTGTAAGAAATATAGCTAACAGGCTTAATGGAAAGCTGAAATTTAAAGGAGCCTGGTTTTTTCAGGTAAAGAAGAATTTGAACGGTGAGTACAGACTTATGGAGGTTTCGCCCAGAATCCCTGGTACCGCCGGATTATACAGAAATACAGGGGTTAATTTCCCTATGCTCACATTGTTTGTTTTCTGGGGATATCCGGTTTCGATAATTGAGAATGATTATGACATAGTTTTGGACAGAGCATTTTACAGTGCTTTCAGAATTGGCATTGATTACGACTATGTCTACCTTGACTATGATGACATTCTGACGCTGGGGGATAAGGTGAATGCCGATGTGATGCGTTTTGTATATCAGGCAAGGAATAAAGGAAAGAGAATAATCCTTCTAAGTAAGCATTCAACTGATATCCATGCGGATCTGAAAAAGGCAGGAATTTCAGAAGAACTGTTTGAAGATATTCAGGTCCTCGAAAAAAGTGAAGAGAAAAGTGATTATATAAAAGAAACAGATGCAATTTTTATTGATGACTCTTTTGCTGAGCGTAAAAAGGTTAAGGAAAAATGCGGTATTCCGGTGTTTGATGTAGATATGATAGAGAGTCTTATTGATTGGAAGAGTTAAAACAGGTGTTATTTGATAAATAATACTTTTTGGACGGAAGAGGAAAATGCGTTCTGTAATGCATAGATTATTAGGAGCGGACATATGAATGTAGCATTTATACCGGTTCGTGGAGGGAGTAAATCAATACCTCTGAAAAATATAAAACCAATTTGCGGAAAGCCGCTTGTTTATTGGACAGTAAAGGCGGCATGTGAATGCAGTTATATCGATAAGGTCTATGTTGCCACTGACAGTGCTGAGATATGTGAAACGCTACAGAAGTGCTGCAACGAAGTCAGGAATGATAGGATTTTTGATGCCTTCAGTAAACTTGAGATAATCGGTCGTTCCGCGGAATCTGCCTCTGATACTGCACCAACTGAATTCGCAATGCTTGAATTTGCCGATAAATATGAGTTTGACAACATAGTACTGATTCAGGCGACTTCACCGCTTCTTACTGCTGATAATCTTGATAGAGGTTTTGAGACTTTTGAAAGCGATGATGTAAACAGCGTATTATCTGTAGTAAGGCAGAAGCGTTTTAACTGGAGCGTTGATGATGAAGGTTTTGCACATCCATCAAATTATGATGTGTTCCATAGACCAAGGCGTCAGGAGTTTGACGGATACCTTGTAGAAAACGGTGCTTTTTACATTACATCAAAAGAGCTTCTTATGGAGTCAAAGAATCGCGTTTCAGGGAATATAAAAGCAGTTGAGATGCCGGAAGAAACTTTCTTTGAAATAGATGAGCCATCGGATTGGGAAATTATTGAAGGACTCATGAGAAAGCGTCTTGGAGATAGAGCAAGCAAGCTTTCGAAAAATGACTCATGCTGTGACAATTTTGGAAGCAAACAGAAAATCCCTGAAATTAAGATGTTTCTGACAGATTGCGATGGGTGTCTTACGGATGCCGGAATGTATTATTCCCCTGATGGCGATTTTCTAAAAAAGTTCAATACAAAGGATGGCATGGGAATACGTCTTCTTCGAGAGAGAGGAATCCTTGTTGGTATAGTTACCGGAGAAAATGTCGATATAAATAAAAGGAGAGTTGAAAAGCTCAAGATAGATATTTATGAGCCGGGATGCAAGGATAAGAAGGGCGTAGTTGAGAGACTTTGTAAAGAAAACGGTATTATGCCGGAAAACGTGGTCTTTGTCGGCGATGATATAAATGATCTTGAGGCTATGGAATATGTGGGCTATCCATGTACTGTTGCTGACGGGCATAAGAGTGTTAAAGCGGTTGCAAAATATATCGCAAACGAACCCGGAGGGCATGGTGCAGTGAGAGAAATTATAGACCATATTCTTGGAGAGTAATATAAGTTTAGCTGCTTTATTTCATATCTACTGTATTCATTCTAAATCAGAATTATAAACAACTACACTGATATGAAATATTTACAGAATAAGAAAATAAAGAGATATGAGGGCAAGACATGGAATATAAAAAACCTATTGTTATCGCGGAGGCGGGATGTAACCACATGGGGCAGATGGATATCGCCCATGAACTAATTAATGTAGCGGCATATTTTTGCAAAGCGGATGCTATTAAATTCCAAAAGCGTTGTCCGAAGGAATTATTGACAGAGGAACAATATAATGCACCGCATCCAAATCCCTACAATTCATACGGAAAGACCTATGGTGAGCATAGGGAATTCCTTGAGTTTGATGCGGAACAGCATGCGCAGCTGAAAAAATGGTGTGAAGAGGTCGGGATAATATATTCCACTTCGGTGTGGGATATGACAAGCGCTAAAGAAATTACAGCTCTTGAACCCAGGTTTTTAAAAATACCATCTGCTTGTAATACACATTTTGAGATGCTTGACTGGCTGTGTGATAACTATGGCGGAGAAATCCAGCTTTCCTTCGGCATGACTAAGAGAGAGGAAGAAGAGCAGATAGTTTCTCTTTTTGAGAAGAAGGGCAGAGCAAAAGACCTGGTTCTTTATAATTGCACTTCCGGTTACCCGGTGCCTTTTAAGGATGTATGTCTTTTGGAGATAACCCGCATGCGAGAGCAATATGAGGGAAGAGTTAAAGCGATTGGCTTTTCCGGACATCATCTTGGAATAGCGGTTGATGTGGCTGCATATACCCTGGGTGCAAGTTATATCGAAAGACATTATACCCTTGACCGTACCTGGAAGGGAACCGATCACGCAGCATCGCTTGAACCTGATGGAATTCGTAAGCTTAAGAGAAATCTTGAGGCTGTACACGAAGCGCTGACATATAAGGACACTGAGATCCTGCCGATAGAAGAAGAACAGAGAAAGAAACTTAAATACAGGAAGCATTAGAAAAAGAACCTCGCTGCTGCGAGGTTCTTTAAAATTGATTACCAATCGCACGTTCATTATTGTATTCGGGAACTCATAAATAAGTGTATTCCCTTAGAAATGGGCTATTTATTTGGATTTATTACAATATCGATTATTCTGTCCTGGTCTTCCTCGCTTAAGTCCTCAAAAATCGGAAGCATAAGGACATGCTCTGACATATCACGTGCTATTTCTAAATCACATTTTTTATATTTGTTTTTAAAACATGCCTGATCAGAAGTGATAGGATAGAAATATTTTCTTGCAAAAATATTATGTTCTCGTAGTTTTATATAGAGTTCGTCTCGTGAACATTTATAGCCGTTACCTAATATTATTGGATAGTAGGCGTAATTACGAGTGGTATCTTCTCTGGGAGTAAGAAGTCTGATTCTTGGAACGCTAATGAGAGCAGAAGTATAGCGTTCACTGCAAATAGAGCGAGCTTTAATGGCTTGATCAATATGCTTTAAATTACAAAGTCCCATTACGGCACAAAACTCATTCATTTTTGCGTTTGCACCAACTTCAACAACTAACTCTTCTCCTCTTATTCCAAAGTTCTTTAAATTATACAGTTTGTCATATAATGTCGGGTCACTGAATACGGAGGCTCCGCCTTCAATAGTATTGAAAACTTTTGTGGCATGAAAACTGAAAACAGAGGCATGACCAAGATTACCTACGCCCTTGGATATACTATTGCCTTGAATATCTTTTGAAATTATTTTTTCGCCAAAAGCATGACATGCATCATAAATGACTTTGAGATTATATTTATACGCAATTTTAGAAATCACTTCATCGTTACATATGTTACCATAAACATGAACGGGCATAATAGCAACTGTTTTTTCGGTGATTAGATCCTCGATTTTACTCTCGTCAATTGTACCATCTTCAGGTTTGACATCACAAAATACAGGAACCAAGCCATTACGAACTATTGCGTGGGTGGTAGATATAAAAGTATAGGGAGTGGTTATTACCTCGGAACCTGTAGGAAAGCCAAAAGATTGCAGTGTTAACTCTAATGACATGTGTCCGTTTACCATTAAAGACACATTTGGAACATCCAAATACTCACGTAGTTTTTGCTCAAGTTCTCTATGGTATTTACCCATATTTGTTAGCCAATGAGAATCCCACAACGGTTTTATTGCTTCTGTATATTCTTCATAAGAAGGCATGGATGACCTTGTAACATGAATTATATCCATTGAAAATCTCCCCAATTTTGTTAATAAATAAACGGTTAAATACATTATATATGTTATCTGATGTATAAATTATTATAAAAGGATAAAAAGAAAATTAATTTATATAAAGTTAATGAATTTATAAGAGTTAGGTTAATCTTTTTGACATCATAACCGATATAATATATGTAAGTACCGGTATGACATGGATGTCGGAGGTGACCGTTATGAAGAGTAGATTTTTTAATACAATATTGGCAATTTCAATATCTTCGCTGCTGGTGGTAAGTCCATTGGCGGCTTTTTGTGCGTCTGAAGGAGAAGTTGAAAATGCAGCGGGTGATGAATATGCATACGATGAAACAACAAACAGTGCTGCAGGATCGGATGCTGTTATGGTTTCAGAAGATTCTACAGTCGTAGAGACTGCTCCGGATGAGACATCAGCTAAAGGCTATGAGGCTGCTGGCAATAATTCTTCAAATATTTCTGAAAGTGATAATAAAACAGATAGTTCAGTAGATGTATCGACATTGGAATCAGATGAGTATATAGACGGAATAGAAGATATTGATGAAGAGATTATTGCTGAACTTGAAGAAGAAGCAAGAGACAGCATTGATCTGGATGAACTTAAGGAAAGTATTGATCAGGAAGCTCTTTTGGAGCAGATTGATGAGGAAGAACTTCGTGCTACGATAGATATGACTGCTCTTGAAGCTGAGATTAATATTGATGAGCTCCTTGCGAAAATAGATGAAGCTGCATTGGAGCAGGAACTTGATGCCCTCGAAGCAGAGGAAAATGCAAAGAAGGACAATCAGGATGGTGCGGAATCTGCAAATGAAAATCCTGATGTAGAAAACTCTGATGATAAGGCTGCAGGTGATTTGGGAAATAAAGATGATGCTTCAGAATCAGATGAAAATTCTGAAGGCAATGCAGAAAATGATTCGGAAGAATACGATACGGAAAAACATCCCATGGATGTTACAAATATTTGTTATCCTACGGTAACAGGAGATTCACCATTTGACTATATCATAGATCCATTGCTTATTGTCTACGATTACGAAAATGGGCGAGACGATGGTGGAAATGTTGAACAGGGAGCAAATCTTCTTTTTAAAAACAAAAATGGTGCTTATGATTATTCTTCAACAAGTGATCAGGTTACTATAGAGAACAGAAGTAATATTCCTGTAAAAGTGAAGATTAATGTTAAGGCATCAAATATCGGAGAAATTGGTTTTTCAAATGAAGAGACGTTTTCTGATTCTACAAACTGTTCTATTTACATGGCCCTTGTAGATGACCGTGGCAATATCATCCCTATCGATTCCACAGGAAAAGCAGAACTTGACGTAGAACTCGAAGCTGCGCCTGAGGACGCTTATATCTATAAGAAAGACGAGACTACAGGCGGATATACTTATGAATTTAGTCAGATGCCGGATAAGATCAGATTTGATTCTATCTCATTTGGTCTTTTTGGTCGCTGCAATGAGGACGCTGTATGGTCCAAGGTTGACAGCTGTCCTGATATTAAAGTTACCTGGAAAGCAGATCCTATCCTTACCGATTGGGAAGCTGTAAATGCAAAGAAGGAAGCCGCACAGAAGCTTAAGGAAGAGGCTGAGAAGAAACAGCAGGAAGAAGAGCAGAAGAAGCAGGAAGAGAGAAAGACAAAGCTTGATAATCTCAGACAGGAAAAGCTTGCGGAGTTGAAGGATGCTGCGCTTGCAGAACTGGTGGACAAGAAACTCGCTGAGCTTAAGGAAGACAAGCTTTCTGAACTTGTTAATGAAGAACTTCAGAAACTTGCTCAGGATGAATATAAGAGAATCAGAGCTGAAAAGATAAATGATTATATAGAAAAATATAATGCTAAAAAGGCAGAAGAAGCTGAGAATAAGAAAGCTGCAGAAGGTAATGGCACAGCGTCTGAAGGAGATGGAGTGACAAATCCTGAAGGCAATGGCAAAACAGATTCTGATTACGAAGTTATTGATGAAAACGATTCTGATGAGAATGGCAAGACAGAGGGAGAAGGCTCCTCTGAGAACGGTTCAATAAGTGAAGAATCCGGAAATGAGAATGCTAATTCTGGGGAAAAACAGAATGCGAATGGTGCAGAGGAAGAAAACTTAAGCAGCGAAAATAGCGATGCTGTGACAGAAAATAAGGATGATTCAGGTAATGGTGAATCCAAAGAAGCAGGTGCTGAAAATGGCGAGTATACAGATGTAGGATCTGAGGAAGGAAGTACATCCGAAGCAGGTTCTGATGAAGGCGGTTACACAGAAGAAGCTACTGAAGAAGGTGGCTATATTGATGGCGGCCTTGGAGCAGAATCGCAAGCTGAAGGTGCTAATGAAGGTAATCCTGAAGATGCAAATCCTGAGGAGGCAAACGGAGAATACAGTAATGCAGCAAATGACGGAGCTGATGCCGAATCACAGGGCGAATACAGTGAAGAGCCTTCAGGAGAAGAATATGTAACAGAAGAAGGTGATTTGGATACACTGGATTCTTCTCACGGTGATGATGACTATTATATAGACGCCAGCGACGATCCGTTCTCTGATGAGGAAATAGGAAGCTCCGATGGTTATTCTGATGAGAACACATCTGATGACAGTGAGTCGGATGAAGATGGCGATTCAGACGATGACAACTATTCTGATGAAAACGGCTCTTTTGAGGGCGGCAATTATTCTGATGGAAACGGTTATTCAGATAGTAGCATCCCTTCTGACGGGAATGGTTACCACGATGGCGGAATCATCTCTGATGATAATGGTCAATCTGATGGCAGCTACGAAGATGGTGGTTCACATGAAAACCACTATCAGGACGGACCATCCTTTGATGATAATAACTATGAAAATAATGAACGTGCAGGTGAAGTAATCCCCGGGAATTTGAACATTCAGGGAGCATCTTACTAATGGGCTGTACTTTATCACGCTTATAATTTGCCAAATTGTTTGCCTATAAATATATATAGTTTTTTGATTTTCCTCAGAAAATCAAGAACCGGATATGGATCAATATTTTCTTTATTTTGCGTTTTCAAAATCCATGGCAATGCTATGCACTGCGCATAAAAGACTTGTGACATAGGATTATATATAAAAATGATTGAAGCTACTCCTAAAAAAATAGGGGTAGCTTTTTGCGGTATTATACAGGCAAATGGGTGGTAGAATCTTGTTTATAAAGTAATGACATCTTGAATATTTGATTCAATAAATGATAAAATATGATATCATATGCTATAACAAACTTTGAAATGATATCATAGGAGTCTTAGATATGACCATAGATGAGATGAAAAACATAAAGGAGTCAAGAGGGTACAGTTTTGCGGTTCTCTCTGAATATACGGGTGTCCCTGCGATTACTTTGCAGAGAATTTTTTCAGGTGACACCAAAAAGCCAAGGAAGGCAACTCTTGACGCTATTGAGAAGGTGCTTACAGGTGATGAATCTGTTTATTCCGGGAAGGCCTATTCGTATGAGAGAAACAGTGTTTCGTATGGACTTTATGAGCCTGAGCGCAGAAGCGAACTGAATGAGAAAACATTTTCATACGGAGCAGAGGGCAGGACGGATAGTAAGACTTCTCAGAGAGATAAATACACATTAAGGGATTACTATAATCTACCCAAAAGTCAGTGCATGGAATTGATTGACGGTGTTTTTTATGAAGTGGATATGCCCGGGGTTATTCATCAGATAATAATCAGCAGATTTTTAAAACGGATGGCGTGTTATCTGGATGGTATGAAAAGTGGTATTGCCATGTGCTTTCCTGCAAATGTCAGGCTGGACAATGATGATATGACTATGGTAAAACCGGACCTTTTTATTGTTCTTGATGAAAATAAGATTACGGATGACTTTGTAAACGGCGCTCCTGATTTTGTTCTGGAAGTGATATCACCTGCTAGCAGGAAAAAGGATATGTTTATTAAAAGCGTGAAATACTGTGAGGCGGGAGTAAAGAAATATTGGATGATCGATCCAAAAAAGAGAACGCTTATCTCATATGATTATATGGATGAGGATATTGCACCTTCCATTGTGCCACTTTCAGGAGAGAAATCCATGGATCTTTATGATGAAGAATTGAAGATTAATCTTGATGAAATAGCAGAGGTTATTGACAGATTTAAATGAATAGTTCGTATAGCCGGTATATCATTTTTCTGTTAGCAATATCTTTTTTGCTTACTACAGAATGTGCTATACTGCGCGGTCTTCATTTGTTTTTTGGAATTCGGTTTCAAATTGTTAATGATAATTGTGGGATAAACTGAGAAATTCATGGTAAGAGAGTTTCCTTTAGATTGAATTGTGGGGGATAGAAATGGCGGCTCATACGATTGAAAAAGAACGGGAATCAGCTGAATCATTCATTTTGCGTGCAGGAGAATTTGAGCAGCAGGGGAGCAGCATAGACGAATATGCGGTGCTTATTGAAGGCCTGAGAGCGCATTATGATAATTATGAACTCTATTTTATGTTAGGCCTGTATTACAGGTACAGGAATCCGGACCTGGCTTTTTTGTGCCTTGAAAATGCACTTCATTACTGCGATGAAACGGAAGATGAAAAGATAATACGTGAAGCACAAAATGGGCTCCGTGACAGGACGGGTGTACGCGGAACTTCGATTGTTATAGTTTCCTACAACGATCTTGAACTCTGCAAAGAGTGTCTTTATTCAATAAGAAGATATTGTGCTGACGAGGCTTATGAGATCATAGTAGTTGATAATGCATCTACTGACAGTGAGGTTATCCGTTTTCTTAGGGAACAGGCAGACCTTGATAGCCATATAAAACTTATTCAGAATGAGAAAAATGAAGGCTTTCCTGCCGGATGTAACAAGGGGCTTGCTGCAGCTAATCCTGAAAATGATATATTCTTTCTGAATAATGATGCTGTTCTTTTGCCTAATGCTTTATTCTGGCTCAAGATGGGGCTTTATTCTGATAGAAGAAACGGTGCGGCAGGTGCTGTTACCAATTCAGCACCGTCTCAGGAGGTGTCGACAGAGTCTATTGAGCCTTACCTTTCCAGGGTCAAGGTAGGAGGAGCACGACCGCTTACTGATATTTCAGCAAATGTTATTCCTGCTACCGGTAAACAGAAAATGCCTCATAACAAGATGTTTAACGGAACTTCCGGAGATAAAACAACTTCTGAGGGCGACCGGTTTTTTGAAACTGGTGATGCGAAGGGTATGATTTTTGAGCACCGTTGGTGGAGGACTATAAGTCTGGATGCTGCCCTTGAAACAGCAAAAAGCTATGCGAAGGATCACAATGTTCCTATGTGGAATCCTATTGAAGTAAGATGCAGGCTGACCGGCTTTGCTGTTCTTGTAAGGCGTGAAGCGATAAACGGACTTTTGATCCCTCATAACGATAAAGAGCTTCATTCTGCAGATTATATGTTGTTTGATGAGCGATTTACACCCGGTTATTTTGAGGATGATGATCTGGGAATTCGACTGTGCCTTGCCGGCTGGCGGCAGGTGCTTTGCCATAATGCTTTTATATACCATCATGGAGGAAGCGGATTCGGAGATAAAAATGATGCTATGGAGAGGTCCCGCGAAAAATTTATAGAGAAATGGGGCTTTGATATGTGGAATTACACGCTCCCGGAAGATGAGAAAATAACAGCATTGCTTGATGCTATTATACAAAAAGAAGAGACTAATAATGCTGACACCGGAAACACCTGCAACGATGCAGGTGTTTCCGAAAAAACCAGAAAGAAGAGTGATGAGGCAGATGACGGCACAATAAAAAATACGTCCGGGGAAAAACTGCATCAAAACACAGATCTTAAGTTATATGATAAGGTTCTTCGTATTCTGGATATTAGTGCCGGAATGGGAAATACACTTTCTGCAATTAAATACCAGATGCCGGGCAGCTTTACTGCGGGAATTACAAACGTTGATGTCTTTGCCGGTCTTTCCCAATATATGGCAGATGATATGATATCAGGGGATCCCGAACTGGTTACTTTTCCCTGGCCTGAGCACAGCTTCGATTATATACTGACAGGCGATGCGCTTATAAATGCAACGGATTCTGAGAAACTATTTAATAAGCTTGAATTTTATTTAGCTAAAAATGGATGTATTTTGTAAACTGGTGATAAAATGCTCACGAAAAAGCGGAAAAATATTTCAAAAAAATTTCAAAAATTTGTATGTAATTTCGTTTAATATTTTGAAATTTTGTAATTATTCTAAAATTTCAAATCAGAGATTGTCGGCTGAGTGAAAATTACAGAAACGAAAAAATGTGCATGAGTGCTGAGTGGAACATAGAAAATTCAGAATTCATGCACTTTTTGTCAATATGTCCAAAAATCGAAGATATATTTATTTAATTTTATTACAAAATTTAAGAAAAAAATAAGTGACGAAAAAACGTTCATACGTTATACTTGTTTATGCTACAAAAAGACGTAATATCATGTAGTAGAAATAGGAGGTAATGATATGACGAAGGCTGAAATACTTAAAAGAGAAATTTTAGCACAATACAAGAGTGTCAGACAGTTTGCGATAGACATGTCGATTCCATATAGTACATTGGTAACAGCACTGGATAGAGGTATAGAGGGTATGGCTTACGGAACGGTTATACGTATGTGCGATAAGCTTAATCTTAATCCTGTAGATTTCAGTACTCTTGAAAAAGGCACAGACCTTGGTAATAAGATTGTTGAGAACCGTGTTATGCAGCAGTATGTTAAACTCAACAAGGTTGGACGCAAGAAGGTACTTGATTACATGAGTGACCTTACCGCACTTGATAAGTACCAGGCACCGTAAAAACCTCACTCATCATATGCAGGTTATTTTTCCTCCGGAATATACTTTCCGGAGGTTTTTTTTTTAAATAACGTTACGATATTATTTTTAGGGAAAATATAATATAATACATATTGTGAATGAAATGATATCCAATGAATATAGTAGCTGGGTACATTTATAGACGAGGAGAAATGAATATGAAGTATGATTATTTGGTAGTTGGGGCAGGACTTTTTGGTTGCGTGTTTGCGCATGAGATGGCAAGAGCAGGCAAAAAGGTGCTTGTAATAGATAAAAGGGATCATATAGGCGGTAATATTTATACGGAAAACCGAATGGGTATAAATGTTCATAAGTATGGTGCTCACATTTTTCATACCTCTGATAAGAAGGTGTGGGAGTATATAAACCGCTTTACAGAGTTTAATCAGTACATCAATTCCCCTGTAGCGGTATTTCACGATGAGCTTTACAATCTTCCTTTTAATATGAACACTTTCAGTAAGCTTTGGGGAATCCGTACTCCGGATGAGGCTAAGGCTATTATCGATGAGCAGGCAAAAAAGGAAGTTAAACGTATTCTTAAAGAGCGTGCGGCAAATGGTGATGAGGAAGCAGCTGAGCAGCTTGAAGTAGCGGCTGCAAGCGGACAGGACATCAGAGAAGGCTTTGAGGCAGCAAACCTTGAAGAGCAGGGACTTTCACTTGCCGGAAGAGATGTATTTGAAAAACTTGTAAAAGGCTATACCGAAAAACAGTGGGGGAAAGACTGCAAAGAACTTCCTGCATTTATAATAAGAAGACTTCCGTTTAGATTTATTTATGATAACAACTATTTTAACGACAGATTTCAGGGAATTCCTATGGGAGGCTACACTTCTATAATAAAGAAGCTTCTTCTACAGGAGTCTGCAGATGCTGAATGTGAAAAGAACATAGCGGGAAGCATTGAGGTTATGACGAACACTGAATTCAAGCAGTTTATGAAAATGGATGGAAATGTTCCTGCAAAGCCTTTTGAATCACAGTCAGGTGACAGTTTTGAAAAAATCCTTTTCACAGGTATGATTGACGAATTCTTTGGATACAAGCTTGGCAATCTTGAATACAGATCCCTCAGATTTGAGACTAAAGATCTTCCCGATACTGACAACTACCAGGGAAATGCGGTTGTCAATTACACGGAACGTGACATTCCATATACCAGAATCATCGAGCATAAGCACTTTGAATTTGGAACAGGAAAAGGTACGATCATCACCAAAGAGTATCCTGCAGACTGGAAGCCGGGAGATGAACCTTATTACCCGATGAATGATGACAGAAACAATGCTCTGTTCGCGGAGTACAAAAAGCTCGCGGATGATTTTGGAGATGTGCTTTTTGGCGGACGCCTAGGACAGTATAAGTATTACAACATGGACCAGGTTATCGCTGCAGCCCTTGAGATGGTAGAAAGCATGTAATAAAAAAGTGCGATTAAATCCATTTTAGTTAATGTGATTTGATCGCACTTTATTGTTTAAGAAGAGTACTAAGCAAGGTAATTTCGAGCTTGTAATGTGCTTTAAATAGCTTAGCAATAGTTGTTAAACATCATTCCGCTGTATTCGGATGTTATGTAAGGTGATGGATTGTCGCCACCATGCGGATCCTTGTAATTGAAAACAGGTCTTTCCACATATTTCATGGGATCGATGGAAATCTCATCCGTCTTCTCCTGTAGTGCCTTTGCAAATTCCTGGAGAGGTTCAACTACTTCCTTTGGAGGCCCGGCTACTGATTTGTCACGCAGACGCTGTGGATTGTAATCAATCCGTCCTTCTTCCGAAAGAGAAATGCCATAATCATCTATATTTCTAATATGATGTTGTGCAATTGAAACTGTTTCGCCGACCAGTTTGGAACTCTTAAAACCTGTATTATGGACATTGCTTACACTATCGATAAAGCTGTTGTATCCGTCTATCAGAGAACGTACATTTTCAACCAGCGCATCGCTTTCGTTTTTAACACCGATAATGACAGGAGATCCCGGAGCTGTAGCTGCTCTTAAGGTAATATCAAATTCATTTCCGACCGTAAATCGGTTGGAAGAGGAGCTGTGTTCGGTTCCGTTTAGTGCAAAGCGGGCATTTGTGGGCTCCTGAGCTATAAGGTTAAGACCAAAATAGGAGACACTGTTTGGGTTTTCCGAATTTTTGGATTCTGTTATATCAAATCTCAGATTTTGTCCGGGTTTAACACCTGTATCGCTGGATCCGATAATTATGGTGCTTCGACCTGCAGCATCCTCCTGCATTCCTGCAATAAGTCCGACTCCGGCTTTATTTATAAGGCGTGATAACTTTGCCTGTATATCGTGATTGGTATCGCCATCCCTTATGCTGTACTGGAATTCAAATTCGTGACCGTTTATACCAACATTAAATGCGTAGCTTCCTTTTGGAAGTGAAACATCCTCGTCAGGTGGAAGAAAATGTCCGGCATTTATCTGATTGGTCGCAAGATGGAAAACATCTATATTAAATTCTTTAGTATTACTCTGACCTTTTCCTACATATTCAACAGTAACGTTATCCGGTTCTGAAGAAACCGCCGATTTTTTGCCAAGAGTTGAGTTTTCTTCACTGCTGATATTTTCAAGCTGGCTTTTCAGTACCCGGGCATGCTCTTTAAGACCCACGGCCTCAGCCTGGGCATTATCATCCTGTTTTAAAACATGAAGAGGGGATTTCTTATTGATTTTTGCGATAGATTTGTAGACACTCTGCAATTCGCTCTTTTTGTGCTTGTCTACATTCGCATTTTCTTTTGCAACGTATGTTGATGCAAAATGGTTATAAGCTTCATTAACATTAATGCCTGCCATGCTGCCCCTCCTTTCTTCCTTGATGTCGTGCGAGTGCTCCTGCCATTCCATTGGCAACCGACACGAGGGCATACAAAGACATGTTTTATTACCTTAACATTATCATCCGGCTTGCAATATCGTCAATTAAATAAGTATAAACTTCTTATAAAATAAAAAATATACTATAATATAGAAGAAACAGCTTGCCGATAAAATCAAATTGAAGAGGATGCATTACAGTGGATCCTTTAAAAGAACGGATGTAAAAAAATATATTGACGTTCGCATATACCTATGCTATATTATACAAGCGACAGAAAATTTAGGTCTTTTTTTTATGCCTTAAAATAGGTGTAAAATCTATAGAAACAACGCACGGAGGAATGAACAATGCGTACAAGAATCACACTTGCTTGCACAGAGTGCAAAAACCGTAACTACGACACAACTAAGGATAAGAAGACACATCCTGACAGAATGGAAATCAAGAAGTACTGTCCTTTCTGCAAGAAGCACACACCGCACAAGGAAACAAAGTAATTCCGGTAACTGTATGGGGAAAGTCCTTGATTTTAAGGGGGTTTAGTTGATATGAGCGAAAATAATGCTGCAAAAAATGCACAGGAAAGCAAGTTTTCTGCTTTCTGTAAGGGTGTCAAGGCTGAGTTTAACAAAATTATCTGGCCTTCAAGAGAAGATATTACCAAGCAGACAACTGCAGTAGTTATCATTTCTGTTATTGTTGGTGCTCTTATAGCTGTGTTTGATTATGCTTTTGGTTATTTGATTAACTTCATCACCAAGATTTGATAAAGGAGTATTATGGCAGAAGAGATGCAGAATGAAAATGAACTCGATCTGACTTTGGACTCTACTGAAGAGGAAAATACAGAGGCTGTTGAAGCTGCTTCTGAAGAAGTTGCTGCTGATACTGCTGAGGTTACTATGGAAGCTTCAGAGGCTCCTGCTCACCAAAACGCTCACTGGTATGTAGTTCATACATATTCAGGCTATGAGATGAAGGTTAAGGCAAACCTTGAGAAGACGATTGAGAATCGTCATCTGGAGAACCAGATATTTGAGGTTCGTGTACCGCTTCAGGATGTTGTTGAAATGAAGAATGGTGCGCGTAAAACTGTCAGCCGAAAGATGTTTCCCGGTTATGTTCTTGTAAATATGGACATGAATGATGAGACATGGTATGTAGTCCGCAACACCAGAGGTGTTACAGGCTTTGTAGGACCGGGAAGTAAGCCGGTTCCGCTGTCAGATGCTGAAATCAAGCCTCTTGGAATCAAGACAGAGAATATGTCTGTTGATTTTGGTGTGGGTGACGAGATTGCTGTTGTTGCCGGCGTTTGGAATGGTACAGTTGGTATTGTTCAGCGTATGGACTTTGGCAAGCAGAGTGCTACTATCAATGTTAATCTGTTTGGTAGAGAGACACCGGTTGAGATTGGTTTCACTGAAGTTCGTAAGGTGACAAGCTGATTATTTTCATATGGAAAATGATTAAGTGCGCAAGTAATAATATATTTTAATTGGTATATCGTAGAGTAATCTACTATATATAGATGAGTTGGAATTAAGTTATTTCAATTCATGGGAACTGGAGTGGGAGCATTTGTGTATAGCATTTGCCAAGCTACATTTGGCCAGTGCACTGAAATACACTCGGAATGCGCCTGACCACATTATTTCTAGGAGGTGCCATTATGGCAAAGAAAGTCGAAGGATACATTAAGTTACAGATCCAGGCTGGTAAAGCAACACCAGCACCGCCGGTTGGTCCGGCTCTTGGTCAGCACGGTGTTAACATCGTTGAATTCACAAAGCAGTTCAACGCTAAGACAGCTGACAAGGGTGATGTCATCATTCCTGTTGTCATCACAGTTTATGCAGACAGAAGTTTCACATTCATCACAAAGACTCCGCCTGCAGCAGTTCTTCTTAAGAAGGCTTGCAATCTTCAGAAGGCTTCCGGTGTTCCGAACAAGAACAAGGTTGCAACAATTTCTAAAGATAAGATCAGAGAGATCGCAGAGACAAAGATGCCTGACCTGAATGCAGTTGATATCGAAGGTGCTATGAGCATGATCGCTGGTACTGCACGCAGCATGGGTATTGTAGTAGAAGACTGACGGAGGGCTAAGAGATGAAACACGGAAAGAAGTATGTTGAAGCTGCTAAGCTCATTGATAGAGCACAGCAGTATGAAGCTGCAGAAGCAATCTCTTTAGTAAAGAAGTCTGCTACTGCAAAATTTGATGAGACTGTTGAAGTACACATTCGTACAGGTTGTGATGGTCGTCATGCGGATCAGCAGATCCGTGGTGCGGTTGTTCTTCCTCACGGAACAGGTAAAA
Source organism: Butyrivibrio sp. AE3004 (assembly GCF_000703165.1). Classification (NCBI taxonomy): domain Bacteria; kingdom Bacillati; phylum Bacillota; class Clostridia; order Lachnospirales; family Lachnospiraceae; genus Butyrivibrio; species Butyrivibrio sp. AE3004. The sequence goes on along the minus strand of NZ_JNLQ01000002.1, from coordinate 2,593,744 downwards.
CAGTTAAGGTTCTTGTATTTGCAAAGGGAACAAAGCTTGATGAGGCACAGGCTGCTGGCGCTGACCATGTAGGTGGCGAGGAACTTATTCCTAAGATTCAGAACGAAGGTTGGCTTGACTTTGACGTTGTAGTTGCTACACCTGACATGATGGGTGTTGTAGGACGTCTTGGTAAGGTTCTCGGACCTAAGGGCCTTATGCCTAACCCGAAGGCTGGAACAGTAACAATGGATGTTACAAAGGCTATCAACGATATCAAGGCTGGTAAGATTGAGTACCGTCTTGACAAGGCTAACATCATCCACTGCCCTATCGGAAAGGCATCTTTCTCAGAAGAGCAGCTTGAGCAGAACTTTACAGCTCTTATGGATGCTATCGTAAAGGCTAAGCCTTCAACTGTTAAGGGTCAGTACCTTAAGACAATCTCACTTGCTACAACAATGGGCCCTGGTGTCAAGGTTGTATCAAACAGATATTAATTTTTAGTATCGATATTGAGAGTACAAAGCGCGAAATCATTAAATGGTTTCGCGCTTTTTCTATATATGCTATGCTATTTACTGGGAGATGAAACAGAGAGTGGTTAACTCTGTTGTGCTATTATGAAAAAAGATATGAAAAAAGATGAACGGAAAAAAAAGAGGGGGATACATACAGGAGTAAATGGTGCAATCATTGCATCAATAATTGCATTTCTGCTGACAATTACAATTGGTGGAACTGTTCTTTTATCTATTGGAAAAAAGAAGAACCTGGATATATTAAGTGATGATGGATATGATACGCAGTCAGTAGAGGAAACAAAGATTACAAGACTTCCCTTGTTAGGAAATATAGTTGGAGATTCGGCGGACAATGCTGAGATTTCCAGATCTGCTAATGAAACTACAGGTAATTCTTCAAGAGTTCCCGGGGCTACGAAAATTGATGCAGATGAGTTAGGTGGTAAATCAACCACAGATTTAGGATTATCACATAAAAATACTGCGGATGGGACTGACCTATCAAATGACGATGCTGATATAGCAAAAGCAGACAACAAGGATGGAGAATCCAAAGCTGATAGAAGTGACGGAGAGGTAAATGGCTCCGAATCTGAGGACTTAAACCAGGGTGATAATCAGGATCTGAATAATGACGGTTCTGATCAGAATGATGTTGCAGCTTCTGAGATTAATGAATCATCAGGAGAAACGGCTATTTCCGGAGGTAACTGGGAGTATTCGATTACTCCTGCAAATTCTGAATATGTTTCATTGGCATTTGCCGGAGATATATTATTTGATCCGGGTTATGCCATCATGAACAAGATAAGACAAAATGGAGGTGGAATAGACGGAGTTATTGGAGGCAGTCTTCTCTCGTATATGAGAAATGCTGATATCATGGTCGTAAATAATGAGTTTCCATACTCTTATGGCGGAACACCTACTGAAGGGAAAACATTTACCTTTAGGGCAGAACCTTCATCGGCAGTGTTGCTGAATCAGATGGGCGTAGATGTAGCCACTCTTGCAAACAACCATGCATATGATTACGGGCAGACAGCCCTTCTTGATACACTTACTACTCTTGATAATGTCGGAGTTGCCAGAATAGGGGCAGGTGCTAATCTGGATGAGGCTTCACGTCCGGTATACTATAATGCCGACAACGGCATTAAAATTGCAATAATTGCAGCTACCGAGATTGAAAGATTAGATAATCCTGATACAAAGGGAGCAACCGATTCCAGCCCCGGAGTATTCAGATGCCTGGATATTACGAAGCTTGTAAGCAGAATTAAAGAGGCAAAGAGTAAAGGAGCATACGTGATAGTTTGCATACATTGGGGGACTGAAAGTAAGGAAGAAATCGACTGGTGGCAACAAAAGCAGGCACCTGAGATTGCGGATGCGGGAGCAGATCTGATTGTGGGAGCGCATCCCCATATTTTGCAGAAGATAGGATATGTTAACGGAGTACCGGTGGTTTACAGCCTTGGCAATTTTCTTTTCAGTTCAAAGGAACTGGAGACAGGACTGCTCAGGGTAAATATATACAAAGATGGGAAAACAGGATTGCAATTCATTCCTGCTATGCAGAGTGGTTGTACTGTTTCTGAGGCTACAGGCGAGAAAAAAACAGCCATTCTGAATCATATGAGAGCAATGTCATCAGGGGTAAGTATTGATGATGATGGCAATGTTAATTGAATTGACACTCCTATATTTTTTGAGTAACATATAAGTGGATAATTGTCGATATTTCGAGAAGATAGTGCAGATTATGTGATAATTGTAATGTGTTTTTTCTAAATTCAGATGAAGCATGTGTTTGCAGATGAGGTGCATTCTATGATTACAGTAAGTTTATGCATGATCGTTAAAAATGAAGAAGACAAGTTGGCTACATGCCTGGATTGCTTAAAGGATCTTGTTGATGAGATGATAATTGTCGACACAGGATCCAGCGACAGGACTGTGGAAATAGCTAAGTCCTACGGAGCAAAGGTTTTTGATTTCAAATGGACGGGAAGCTTTTCGGATGCGAGAAATTATTCGTTTGATCAGGCAACCTGTGATTTTATATATACAGCGGATGCTGATGAAACGATTGACGCCGAAAACATTGAGAGATTCAAACAGCTGAAGCAGGATATTGACGAGCTTGATATAGATGTAGTTCAAATGTATTATTGCAATCAGCTTAGTCATAATACGGTTTATAATTATGATAGGGAGCTTAGGCCCAAACTTTTCAGAAGAGTAAGACATTACAAATGGCATGATCCGATTCATGAGATGATCAATCTCGATTCAACTGTTTGCAACAGTGAAATTGAGATTGTTCATAATCCTACGGAGGATCATGGTGAACGTGATCTTTCCGCTTTCAGGAGAGCTATCAGAGAGGGTGAGTATATCAGCAAACGCCTTCATAATATGTATGCCAGAGAGCTGTTTATGGTGGGCACTGATGAAGATTTTATGCTGGCCAAGGAATTTTTCGAGGAATCGATTATGGATACCGGAAGAGATCTTGATCAGATCAAGGAAGCAGCATGTGTACTTGCTCATATAGCTGTTATTGATGGGAAAGTGGAAGAGATTTTGAAGTATTCACTAAAAGATCTGACTACTATTCCTTCAAGTGAGATGTGCTATGAGCTTGGGAATTATTACAGAAATAAAGGGGATATGCCGGAGGCGATTATCTGGTATTACAACGCAGCATATGAGACTTCGCCAATCCTTGATATACATAGAGGCGGTGACATGGCAATGCATAAGATTGCGGAGTGTTATCGTGAGATGGGGAATCTTGAACAGGCTGAGGACTATGAACATGCTGCGAACAACTGGGAAATCCCGACACTTGAGTAATTGAAATAGTAATGAATAAAATGGCAGGCTTATACGATGACTTCGAAGGCTTGCCATTTCTATTTGAGGAGAGCACTTAGTGAGTTTTTTTCGATACTGGCAGAGATTGTTTGATTAAAGATGACGATGAAATGATAAAGATAATGAAATTACGCAAATTAGCAGTTGTATTTTTGACAATAAATATGATGCTGACGCCGATAACGGGATGCACAGGAAGTGTAGGCAATGCCCGGAAGCTTGTGAGCAATAAAGAAAGTGCAGGCGAAAGCAGTGAAGGCAAGGCTTGGTCAACTGATAGCGGATATATACGTGCTGCTGACGAGATTGATCATACGCAGACTGACGAAACTGTGGATAATGGGAGTATGAGTGCATCAGATGATGCTGACGAAGCTCAGGCAGATAATTATGAAGATGATAAAGAACAGACAGAAGTGATCAATACAGAGTTTTCACTTAGTGTTCCAACCTATGTGTACAAAGTAGATGAGACCTGGTTTATTGTGGATTGTTATCATGATCAGATTATATACAATGATAATCTTGATACACCTCTCGGAGAATGGAAGGTGCTTACAAAGGAAGCTAAGCAGCCGCACACAATGGCTTCTGACGGACAGGTATTTCTTGTTGATGATACGGAAAATAACAGGGTGCTCGTTTTTGAACGACAGGATGGGGCATTTGTAAATACACAGATTTTTACAGATATAGGGAAAAGACCGCATTACACTGTTTATGATGAAAGTGATAAGGCCTTTTATGTATGGAGCTCTATGACCGGAGAGGTATACATTTTCAGACATGAAGAGGATTCCTCCAAAATGTACCTTACTGAAGTCAGAAGAGTCGGAGGACAGGATGTAAGCCCTCTTGAGGGAACATATATCCGGTCATTTTATATAGACGGGAATGAGATTTATTTTGTTTCAGGAATAGGGGCTGACGGAAGACCCTCAGGAATACTTATATGTGACAAGTACACGCTGGATATAAAGGAAAAAATCGAAGTTTCGGACAGTATGGCTGGAATGGTGGCTCTGATTAAGGAGGGTGACTATTTTTATATAACAATCTCAACAGATATAGTGGGAGATCAGAATGCTGCAACCATAATAAGGACAAGGGACCTTCATGGACTTGAAAAAGGCGAATTTGAAGATATATACAGCGATTATTTTGTGGGAGGTGGAACGCCTTACAATATTACAAAGATAGATGATACTTTTTACCTGACAGAGCACAGAGTACCGGGACACTCTGTCTGGAGCTTTAGGATTTTGAATGATGAAATTACAGATGTCAGGGCCGTTTACTAAAATCAATTATGAGAAGATTATTCATCGGTAAATAGACTTGATGTGGAGTTATATCGAAGTATTTTGAAAATCGGGGTTGAAAAAGATTGCTTTAGTAGTGTATCATGGTAAAGTGCTAAAGAGAACGCTGTATTATTATATGGCATCAAGGCAAAAGGTGAAGCTGCGAGTAGCAAACAAAAACCATGCCATTATGGATGAGGAGAGAGAACATGAGCTGGGAAAAAGTTGTCAGAAGAGTAACCCCATATGTACCCGGGGAGCAACCTAAGGATAAAAACATAATAAAGCTAAATACAAATGAGTGCCCGTATCCGCCTGCACCCGGAGTGAGTAAGCTGATAGAGAATCTGCGATATGAGGATATGAGGCTTTATCCAGACCCCGAAGCTTCTGTGCTTGTTGATGCGCTTTCGGATTATTATAAGGTCCCGGCAGATCAGATTTTTGTGGGAGTCGGATCTGATGATGTTTTATCAATGGCATATCTGACATTTTTTAACTCAGATAAACCGATTCTGTTTCCGGATATAACTTATTCTTTTTATGATGTATGGGCCGAGCTATACAAGGTTCCGTACAAAAAGATTCCGCTTGATGCTGATTTTAAGATAAATTTTGAGGAATACTATGAGGAAAACACCCCTAACGGAGGTGTGATCATAGCTAACCCCAACGCACCGGTAGGCATATGTGAGCCTGTGTCCAAAATAGAGGAGGTTGTTCGGCATAATCCCAATTCGGTGTGCATAATAGATGAGGCATACATTGATTTTGGCGGTGAGAGTGCACTTCCTCTTATTGAAAAATATGATAATGTTCTGATAGTACAGACTTTTTCAAAGTCACGCGCAATGGCCGGAATGCGAATCGGCTATGCTTTCGGTTCAAAGAAGCTTATAGGCTATATGAAGGACGCAAAGTTCTCTTTTAATTCATATACAATGAACAGACCATCACTTGAGCTTGGAGTTGAATCAATCAGGGATGATGCATATTTTAAGGAAACCTGCGCAAAAATAATCGCAACCAGAGAACGTGTGAAAAAAGAACTGTCTGAGCTGGGCTTTACTTTCCCGGATTCGAAGGCGAACTTTATATTTGCAAAGCATGAGAGAGTGACAGGAGAGGAACTGTTTCTTACGCTTAAGGAGGCACGCATATTTGTTCGTCACTGGAATACTGACAGGATTTCTGATTACCTTCGTATAACCATCGGAACGGATGAGGAGATGGATAAGCTGATATCTTTTTTGGAGGACTATTTGGGATAAAAAGTTAACGATATTTAAAAGCTTGTAGGATTGGCAGCCTTTTGATAAAATTATGCACTGGAGTGTTTTAAATTTCGGTATCAGGAAAACCGATTCCCTTTTTGAAGGGATTTTGAGCAGGTTGTAATTACTGATACTGTGTGCATATTTTATGAGAGGCTGTTTTATTATGCTTAGTTTTTTTAGAAATTCACTAATTGGTCAGTACATTTTTGTTTTTTTCCTTTCTATGGTTCCGCTTGTAGAGCTTAGAGGTGCGGTTCCTTTTGCTTATGGCTTTTTGAATACCAGCACAGGCTTTAATATTGTATTGGGATACATTCTTATTGCGATTGGAAACATGATTCCTATGCCTTTTATCTTCTTTTTTGCAAGAAGACTTCTTGTGTGGGGAAAGGATAAGCCGGTAATCGGACGTTTCTTTACCTTCTGTCTTGAAAAGGGTGAAAAGGGTGGAATGAAGCTTCAGGAGAAGGCAGGAAGAGGTCTTTACCTTGCGCTTCTTCTCTTTGTCGGAATTCCTGTTCCCGGAACAGGCGCATGGACAGGAACTCTCGCAGCAAGTATCCTTGACATGGACTTCAAGAAGAGTGTGCTTGCCGTTATAGGTGGTATAGCTCTTGCAGGAACTATCATGGGAATTGTGAGTTTTGTTACAGCAAGTGCAATTGTCGGTATAGCAGGCTAAGCCTACAAGGTTATTTGATAAATGAAAACGAATAAATAGTCCGGTAACATCCGGGGATGCTAAGTATGACCGGTTAATGGAACCGTCAACATATCGGTATGAGCCGGATAAAAACATGTATTTATAGATTAGTGCGATCAAACCCAAATGAGAAATCATTAAGGGATGATCGCACTTTTTTGTATATTCCTGAACGCATTATCTTTGTTGGCATTCGAAATGCATTATTTGTGGTAAAATAATTTATGCTAACATTTATCGAGGAGATGAATATGGAAGCCTATACAGATTTTGCAAAAGTTTATGATGAGTTTATGGATGAGACCCCGTATCACGACTGGGCTTTGTATATATCAAAGCTTATACGAAGCTATGGGATATCTACTCCTTATAAAAAGAAGGATGAGAACGAGCTCCTTTTGGATGAGGAACAGGAACAGTGCGCGGAATCCGGCGAGGATGACACGGAAGAACTGCTTCTTCAGGAGCAGAACCTTGTTGTGGAGCTGGGGTGTGGCACGGGAAGCTTTACCGAGGAAATGGCTGAGCTTGGTTATGATATGATAGGCATCGATTTTTCAGGAGAAATGCTTGGGATAGCCCGTAACAAGATGGAAAAGTCAGGCCACGAAATCATGTATCTTGAACAGGATATGTGTGAGCTTGACCTATTCTGTACTGCAGGAACCATAGTCAGTGTGTGCGACAGCATAAACTATCTGATAGAGGATGAACAGATAAGAAAAGCATTTACGAAGGTAAACAACTATCTTTATCCCGGAGGCTTATTCATTTTTGATTTTAATACCCTGCATAAGTACAGGGATGTAATTGGAAATGTGACCATAGCTGAGAATAGAGAGGATTGCAGCTTTATCTGGGAAAATTTCTTTGACGTGGACACTAATATAAATGAATATGACCTGACACTGTTTGTAAAGCGAAGAAGCGGTGAAAATAGCGCTTCTGCGAATGATGAGGCTGAAGGCTATGTGGATTTGTTCGAAAGATCGATAGAGACACATCTGCAAAGGGGATACACCCTGGAAGAGATGAAGGCTTTTGTTGAGCAGGCGGGTATGAGTTTTATAACCGCAATTGATGCAGATACCCATGAACAGCCTACTGAGGACAGCGAGAGAATATACGTGCTTGCAAGAGAGCATGGTAAGGATGCTTTAGCGTGAAGATAAAGGTGCCATCCGGAAATGTGAAGTATGATCTTTTAACGAAAACACTGCAAAGATATACCTGTTAAAACATGGTAAGAAACGGAGTTTATTATGAAAGATGGTTTTATCAAAGTGGCAGCAGCTACACCTAAGATTAAAGTTGCGGATCCTTTTTACAACGCTGACAGAATTATGGAGCAGATGGATGAGGCGGTCAAAAACGGAGCGAAGATCGTGGTTTTTCCGGAGCTGTGTGTGACAGGGTATACCTGCCAGGATCTGTTTTTGCAGGAAACCTTGTTAAACGGTGCGTTTGCTGCTCTTAAGAAAATTGTTAAACACAGTGAAGGACTTGACGGTGTATTTTTTGTCGGAGTTCCTATTGAATACAATGGAAAGCTGTTTAACTGTGCTGCGGTGATCAATAATGGTGAAATATCTGCCATGATACCTAAGACCAATATCCCGAATCATGGAGAGTTTTATGAAAAGAGATATTTTGAGAGCGCAGATGTCTTGGGGGATGAGACAGAACTTGTTTCATATAAGGACCTTGGAGATGAGTTTATTCCCGCAGCATGTGATGAGGATGACGATGATGACTGGTGGTTTGAATTTGGAAAAGTTATTGTCGATTTATCGGATATAATGAAGGGGCTGAAAATTGGATGTGAGATATGCGAGGACCTGTGGGTTCCAAATACTCCGAGTACTGATTATGCCTTGCAGGGCGCGACTCTTATTGTCAATCTTTCTGCATCCAATGACCTTGTAGGAAAAGACAGTTATAGAAAAAATCTTGTTCAGGCAACAAGTGCAAGACTTATTGCCGGCTATGTTTATGCCTCTGCAGGTGAAGGTGAATCAACGCAGGACCTTGTTTTCGGAGGTCATAATATTATAGCGGAGAACGGAACGGTTCTTGCTGAAAAGAAGCTTTTTGAAAATGGCATAACCTATGCTGATATCGATATAAACAGAATTCTTCATGAGAGAAGAAAGACAACAACCTTTGGAAGGAAAGTCAGGAAAGAGGATATGTCTGAGGTTGATTGTGAGATAAAGTTCGAGGATACAAAGCTTACACGTAAATTCCCCGGAAAGCCCTTTGTTCCCGCTTCTGTGGAAGAGCGTGCAAGGAGATGCGAACAGATTCTTTCCATTCAGGCTATGGGACTTAAAAAACGATTGGAACACACCGGCTGCAAAACGGCTGTTATAGGTGTTTCGGGAGGCCTTGATTCGACACTTGCACTGCTTGTTATAGCAAGGGCTTTTGATGCCTTATCCCTTGACAGAAGCGGTATAATTGCCGTTACTATGCCATGCTTTGGGACTACGGACAGAACTTACCGGAACGCCTGTGATCTTGCAAAGGCACTGGGAGCCACTTTGAAAGAGGTCGATATAAAGGAAGCCGTTACTATCCATTTCAGGGATATCGGACAGGATAAGGATACTCATGACGTTACATATGAGAACTGTCAGGCAAGAGAGCGCACACAGGTGCTTATGGATATTGCAAACAAGATGAACGGAATGGTTGTGGGAACGGGAGATCTGTCCGAACTTGCACTAGGCTGGGCAACCTACAACGGCGATCATATGTCAATGTACGGAGTAAATGCGGGTGTTCCGAAAACCTTAGTAAGGCATCTTGTTAAGTATTATGCTGATTCCTGCTTTGCTATGGCAAAGGATAAGAAAGCTAGGGAGCTTGTAGGAAAGGTGCTTTTGGATGTGCTTGATACACCTGTAAGTCCTGAGCTTTTACCTCCCACGGACGGAAAGATTTCACAAAAGACAGAGTCTATTGTAGGCCCGTATGAGCTTCATGACTTTTTCCTGTACTATATGTTGCGCTGTGGCTTCCCTAAGGAAAAAATCCGTAGAATAGCGTATAAGACCTTCACTGAGGAGGGCGACAAGAAGGCTGATGGAAGCCCCTTGTCGGATAGCTACTACGATCATGAAACCATTGATAAATGGCTTGATATATTCTGCAGACGCTTCTTTACCCAGCAGTTTAAGAGGAGCTGCCTGCCGGATGGCCCAAAGGTGGGATCTGTTGCGGTATCACCCAGAGGAGATCTTAGAATGCCATCTGATGCCAGCTACGCTCTTTGGAATTAAAAATGAAATGTTTCTAAAAAAACTATGCGTGTTCCTTAAATGTCAATGACATTTTCCGTAACACGCATTTTTTTGTGTTTCCGGATGATATAATGACTCAAATGAAAAATATTGTCATATTGAGATTTAGTTTCCTGTAGTGAATATAAGGAGTTTTTTATGAAGAATAGATTTATTTCCGGAGTGATTTTTATAATAATGTCCTGTCTGCTATTTACGGGTGCCCTGAAGGCTCATGCGGCAGCAATTGCAGATGCAATTTACACGCAAGGTTTCGAGAGGGTGTCTGACTATGATGCGTATCTGTCGGGAAGCGATAGTCTTATAGACAATAAGGTTTGGATTGAAGGAAAAGCAAAGGAATACGATCCTTCCACCAATTCAATTATCGTAGAGACGTCTCTGGGCAATTGGGCGGCGTATTGCGGGGATGACGGTACGGAAAACTTTAAGGCCCTTGTTCTTGAGGCTATAGGCAAAAATATCAGGGTGTTTGGCAAATATGCGGGTGTATCTGAAGAGCTTGATTTACCTAAGGTAAATTTTATTCAAAACAATTTTATTGAAGCGGCATACAGACTTGAGTCCACTGACAATAATTTCAGACTGACATATTTTGATTATGCGATTGGAAAACCTGATTTTGATCAGGAAGAAACCTATAACGGAATGATATACAGTGGTTCCTCCTCTTTTATACAAAAAGGTGATGAAAATACCAGATATTATTATTTCGATAATCAGACACCTGCTTTTATTCTGATTCATGCAGATGACATCAGTGACGATGCATACAAATCTATTTCAGATGATTTTATCTTGGATACTTTTATTGATCGCTATACAAACTCTACGGAGTATGTGATCAGAAAAGAAAAAGCAAATATAGGAGGCATGAAAGGAGCCTTTTTGGAGACTACTTTCACTGATGGAGACATGCCTTGCAGTATGAGCTTATTTAGCTATCTTGGGATAGCAAACGGACACATTTACTACTTTGGATGTACGCAGCCCTATCTGGCATCCGAGACCTTCAAGAGGATTCTTCCGGCAATGCTTGAAAATGCAAGTTATCAGGATATGTCCGTATCCGATGAAAAGGTGATTCCGTCATTGGCGGAAATAGTAGGCCTTTATACCATGACTGTTGAGCTTTCGGACGGAAGTGGCAAGACAAAGACAGATACTGGTGAAAACTATTATTTTGGAGCTGATGATTTGAAGAGCTATGATGAAACAACAGGCATCTGCACGATAGAAGATGATGATTTTGCAATGACACTTACCTTTGAATTTGATAAAGACAGACGCGTAATGTGTCACGGAACTGTAGCATCGGGATCAGTGTCCGGATCTATTATCGGTTTAAAGACAAGCTAAGGCTCGAAAGAGCTTTTCTGAAATGAGGAATAATTTGGGCGGGTAAATCCTCGGGCAATTGTCCGGGGATTTACTTTGACATAAGCAAAAAAATGTGAGTATAATCGAAATGTATATGGTCAGAGAGCTTGTAAAAGTACTGACTGTCAGACTTTAAGGGATGGGAGACATAATATATGCACTTTACTAAAATGCACGGTTGCGGTAACGATTATATTTACATAGACGGTAGTAAAGAGAAGGTGAATAAGCAAGATAAACCGGATCTGGTGAAGCTTCTCAGCGACAGACACTTCGGGATTGGCGGAGACGGTGTTATTTTCATAAACACAATCGGAGATGATGAGGCTGATTTTGAAATGGAGATGTACAACGCTGACGGCTCGTATTCCGAAATGTGCGGAAACGGCATCAGATGTGTTGCCAAGTTTGTATATGACAAGGGACTTACTGATAAGAAAAAGCTTCGCATAGTAAGCGGAGGAAGAGTCAGAATCCTCGATCTTAAAACAGAAGATGGTATGGTAACAAGCGTAAAGGTTAATATGGGTGCGCCTATACTTACACCTGCCGGAATTCCTGTAAAGCTCCCCGATGAGAGAGCAATGGCTAAAAAGGAAGTTGTCAATTATCCTATAAAGGTTATGGACAAGGAGTACACTGTAACCTGCGTATCCATGGGTAATCCTCATGCGGTTGTCTTTCTGAACAGAGGAGAGGATATAGATGCCTTGAATCTTGAGAAGATAGGACCAAGATTCGAGCATCATGCATTTTTCCCAAAAGGAATTAATACGGAATTTGTATCTATTGATGACAGGGAAAATGTGCACATGCGTGTATGGGAGAGAGGAACCGGTGAAACGCTTGCCTGCGGAACAGGATGCTGTGCAACGGTAGTGGCATGCGTTCTTAACGACCACACTTCCGACAATATTACTGTCCATGTAAGGGGCGGAGAAATAAAATGTAAATGGGACAGGGAAGAAAACGTAGTTTATATGACCGGCCCTGCAACAACGGTATTTGAAGGAGATGTTTAATGCATCTCCTTTTTTTGGAACTAATTCTTTCTTTGAAAATTTAGGAATTTAATTCGCTAAAGTGCTTGCATTGAAAAATGTTATGTGATAATATCGTTCAAGGACGCACAAATGTCCGTGCTACAAAAACATAACAACGTAAATGTTCGCGAGACATATTACACATTGTTTCGAAGAGGAACTTATTATGAAAGAAGAAACAGCATATTATGTGCTGAAGAAGCAGGCTGTGCCTGATGTTTTGCTAAAGGTATTAGAGGCTAAGAAATTGATAGATACCGGTAAATGCAAGACAGTAAATGAAGCAGCTGAGCGGCTGGGCATAAGCAGGAGCTCCTTTTATAAATACAAGGACGATATATATGAATTTCATGACAGCCTGCAGGGAACCACTCTTACACTGAATTTACAGATGGATGACGAGCTTGGTGTGTTATCCGATGTGCTTAGGATTATTTCCGGATGCGGCGCCAATATTCTGACTGTTCATCAGGCAATACCTTATAACGGAGTGGCGGCTTTGTCAGTTGGTATACAGGTTTTACCCACGACAAGCGACATGGCGGATATGATCGGCAGATTGCAGTCCGCGCCCCGAGTACATAATGTTCAGATTATAGGCAGAAGTGCCGAAGTATAAAATGTGCAGATCACTTGATGTGTTTTTAGCTGATATATTTATTTTGCAAGAGGATGAAAAAATTATCTATTAGGAGGAAGTCAAAATGACAAAGATTGCAGTATTGGGTTACGGCACTGTCGGAAGCGGTGTTGCGGAGGTTCTGGATGTGAACGGTTCCTGTGTCGAGGATAGCGCCGGAGAAAAAATAGAGATTAAATATATACTGGATCTTCGTGATTTTCCCGGAGATAAGCATGAAAGCCAGGTTGTACACGATTTTGACGTAATCGTAAACGACCCCGAGGTAGAAGTTGTCTGTGAGACCATGGGAGGAATTGAGCCTGCTTTTACATTTGAAAAAAGAGCTCTTGAGAGCGGAAAAAGTGTATGCACTTCCAATAAAGAGCTCGTGGCTGCACACGGACCTGAGCTTGTTGAACTTGCAAAGAAGAACAACGTAAGCTACCTTTTTGAAGCAAGCGTAGGCGGCGGAATACCGGTGCTTCGTTCAATGAATGATTCAATAAGACATGAGAAGGTTGATTCCATAACAGGTATCCTGAACGGAACAACTAACTATATCCTGACCAAAATGGATCAGGAAGGAGCAGATTTTGACAGCGTCCTTAAGGTTGCGCAGGACAAGGGCTATGCTGAGAGAAATCCTGAGGCTGATATCGAGGGACATGATGCCTGCAGAAAAACAGCTATTCTTGCTTCCATAATGAGTGGTCAGTTCGTTAAGTATGAAGATATTTACACAGAAGGAATTACAAAGATTACAGGTGAGGACTTCGAATATGCCAGAGAGATGAAGATGGCAATCAAGCTTCTGGGAAGCTGTAAGAGAGAGGACGGGAAGTTCTTCGCTATGGTTGCTCCTTTCCTCATTCCTTTTGACAATTCCCTTTCAACAGTAAACGGTGTATTCAATGCCATTGATGTTCACGGTAACATGCTGGGCGATGTAATGTACTACGGTAAGGGAGCGGGTAAAAAAGCCACAGCTTCAGCAGTAGTGGCAGATGTTATCGATATTGTGAGAAACAAAGGTAAACATGTTGACTGGAACCTCAGAAATGTTCCCGCTGAAGTGGCTTCAATAAATGATGATGTCAGAAGCTTCTTCGTAAGATGCGATGCATCAGGCGAAGGAAGTGCAAAAGAACTTTTTGGTGATATAAAGGTTATCGAAACATCAAAGGTGTCCGGTGAGTTTGCATTTATTACTCCCGAAATGAAGGAGATTGATTTTAAAGATAAGTTCGAAAAACTCGAGGGAGCAAAGAGTTATTTAAGATTGCTGTGATATTTTTGATTAGAAAGAATGATCTTAAAGTACCGGCAACAGACCGGTATGAATCAGATAAAAACATGTGTTAAAGACGAGGAGAGAAGTGAAAAAATGAGCAAGGTAGTAAAATTCGGTGGTAGCTCATGCGCCGATGCAAAGCAGTTTCAGAAGGTTGCTGAAATCATAAAGGCTGATAAGGAGCGCAAATATGTAGTAGTATCCGCTCCCGGAAAAAGAACAAACCTTGACACCAAGGTTACGGATATGCTGTATCAGACTTATGAGCTTGCTGAAAAAGGCAAGAATTTCTCTAAGGAACTTGCCGCGATCGAAGCCAGATTTAATGAGATTATCAAGGGTCTCAAATTAAAGCTTTCTTTAAAGGAAGAGTTCGAGCTTATCGAGAAGAATTTCAAGGCCAAGGCAGGAAGCGATTATGCTGCTTCAAGAGGAGAGTATCTCAACGGTAAGATCATGGCTCAGTACCTTGGATTTGAGTATATAGATCCTGCAGAAGTTGTTCTTTTTGATGAAGACGGAAGCTTCGATGCCGAGATCACAAACCGCAGAGTGGCTAAGCGCCTTTTGGGAGTTGAAAATGCAGTTATCTCCGGTTTCTACGGAGCATATGAAGATGGAAGAATCAAGACCTTTTCAAGAGGCGGTTCCGATATAACAGGTTCAATTATTGCAAGAGCAATACATGCGGATGTTTATGAAAACTGGACAGATGTATCCGGCTTCCTTGTAGCTGATCCGAGAATTATCGACAGACCTGCTCCTATTGAGACAATCACATACACAGAGCTTCGAGAGCTTGCATATATGGGAGCGTCAGTTCTGCATGAGGATGCTATTTTCCCTGTAAGAAAAGAAGGAATTCCGATCAATATCAGAAATACAAACAGACCTGAAGACAGTGGTACCTGGATTGTTGAGTCAACAGCAAAGAAGTCCAAGTACACGATCACTGGTGTTGCAGGTAAAAAAGGATTTTGCTGCGTAAATATCCTTAAGGATATGATGAACTCAGAGGTTGGATTTGTAAGAAAGGTTCTTCAGGCATTCGAAGATCAGAACATTTCAATTGAGCATGTTCCTTCAGGAATCGACACAATGACAGTATTTGTAGCCCAGGACGATTTCATAGATAAGGAACAGGCAGTTGTTTCCGAAATCCACAGACTTGCGAAACCTGATCTTCTTGAGATTGAATCAGACCTTGCGCTTATCGCAGTCGTTGGACGAGGAATGAAGAGACAGCGCGGAACGGCAGCCAGAATCTTCTCAGCTCTTGCTCATGTGAATGTAAACTGCCGAATGATCGATCAGGGATCTTCAGAGCTTAACATCATCATCGGTGTTGAGAATAGGGATTTTGAAAAAGCAATCAAAGCAATATACGATATTTTCGTAATGACACAGCTGTAATAAATAATGCGCATCCATAGCGGAGCGTATTCATCTTTTAGAAATTATCTGGAAATTTCTCATAAAAAAGCCTTGGAGATCATTTGATTTCCAAGGCTTTCAATTATTATGTTTTCCTGATGGTGATCTTCTAAGTTACTTAAGAAGATACCTTATAAAATCAGCTGCGGTGTCACTTCTTTCACTTGCTGTGGCAAGCCCTATTATAGGCGTTTCTCCCGGATAGTAGGAGACAGCTGTAAGATGCGGGTTGTCTTTTAGAATGATTCCTACAGGGATAAGTCCTTTTTCTTCAGCTTCTGCAAGAGTCATGCCTGCTACAGGCTCAACTTTTTTCGTATTATTAAGTGAACCGGTTATGTCTGAAGCATCGTTAGATGTTTCTGCTAAAACAGAGCTGTCCGCGGCATCCTGATTTTCTAAAGAACTGTCAGGATAGGTTTCGTTCCTGTGGTACTCCTTTGGATCAACACAAAAAATGCTGTCCCCGAAAGCTGTCAGCTCTTCTTGAGAAAAGCTATCTCTTAGATCATTGAACATTTCATTTTTGGCATAATTATCAAAAATCCTTGAATCCGCCAGGATTATGTCGAGATCATGTGCAGCGATCATTGCATAAATTTTTTCGGAATTGGCAATCGTGTACTGATCGGGATTGTCCATATTTATTGAGGAAGAAGCATCTATGGAAACACTGTATTTTGAAGTGTCGATGCCCTCGTATTCCGCAAAACCTGCGACAATTGAGGCGGGTTCTTCCATGCTGGCGGTGTTAACAAAAGTGGCTGAAAGTGCTGCCGGTTTTTGAGATGCGATATCCCGGACAAGGGATACGACAGTTGCAAGAGCTATAATGCCAACAATTACGTGAACCTTATAGTAGTCCCAAAAATAATCCCAGTGAGCTTTGAAACCCATGCCTTTCAGGGCCTGCCACTGGTTACGTTTTTCTTCATTAATATTCATTTTTTCATTTCTCCTCATTACTGATATTTCACAAATTTTTTTCTTTTAGTACTCATACAGATATCGACTTTGAAAAAAATTCATCAACTTTTAATTCGATTCTTGACGAGAGTTTACAGTTAATATATCATAACGTTTAAAAAATATGGAAGGAAAAGTGTGAAAAAATGATGAACGACAATAGCTATGTAGAGCTTTTGGTTGCCAGAAAACCTCAACCACTTATGATTTTTCTAAAATATTTGTTGATTCTTCTGGCAGTGGTTTCTTTTCTTCTGGGATTTATGAGCGGCAATTTTATTCTGATGATTCTTTGCATTGCATGCGGAGTCGGTGCATATTTTGTATCACTCAATGCATCAATAGAATATGAGTATCAGTATTGCGAGCGCGAGATTACAGTCGATAAAATTCTTAACAAGAGTAAAAGAAAAAGGGTAGCGACCTTCGAGACAGAACGTATGGAAGCAATCGCACCATCTAGGTCCTATCATCTGGACGAATATCGTAATAAAGACAATTACAGGACGCTTGATTTTTCATCCGGAGAAGAAAAACAGCCGGATGTTACATATACTATGTATTATGACGGAAGGGAAAAAGTTATACTTGAACCCAACAAAGAACTGATCGAAGCGGTAAAAAACGTAGCACCACGTAAAGTTTTCATGGACTGAAAAGGAGATAAGAATGGGACAGATTATTGGCGAAGGAATTACATTTGATGACGTACTCTTAGTTCCGGCATATTCACAGGTAGTGCCGAACATGATCGATGTCAGTACACATCTCACAAAGAAGCTTAAGCTTAACATACCTATGATGAGTGCAGGCATGGATACTGTTACAGAGCATCGTATGGCTATTGCAATGGCTCGTCAGGGTGGAATCGGTATCATCCACAAGAATATGTCAATTGAGGCTCAGGCTGATGAAGTTGATAAGGTAAAGAGATCTGAAAACGGCGTTATCACAGATCCCTTCTCACTTTCTCCCGATCATACACTCGCTGATGCGGATGCTCTTATGGCTAAGTTCCGTATTTCAGGTGTTCCGATTACCGAGGGCAGAAAGCTTGTAGGCATTATCACAAACCGTGACCTTAAGTTTGAGCAGAACTTCGATCAGAAGATCCGTTCCGTTATGACAAGTGAGAACCTTGTTACTGCAAAGGCAGGAATCACACTTGAAGAGGCTAAACAGATTCTCGGAAAATCCAAGAAGGAAAAGCTTCCGCTTGTAGATGACGATTACAATCTTGTAGGACTCATTACTATTAAAGATATTGAAAAGACAATCAAGTATCCTCTTGCTGCAAAGGATGATCAGGGCAGACTTCTCTGTGGAGCAGGTGTTGGTATCAGCGCTAACGTTCTTGATCGTGTAGGTGCTCTTGTTGATGCTAAGGTTGACTGTGTTGTTCTTGACTCAGCACACGGACATTCAGAGAACGTACTTAAGTGCCTTAGAATGATCAAAGAGAAATTCCCGGATCTTCAGGTTATTGCAGGTAACGTTGCAACAGCAGCAGCTACAAAGGCTCTTATCGAATCAGGAGCAGATGCTGTTAAGGTTGGAATCGGACCCGGATCAATCTGTACAACACGTGTGGTTGCAGGTATCGGTGTTCCTCAGGTTACAGCAATCATGGATTGTTATTCAGTTGCTAAGGAATATGGTATTCCGATTATCGCTGACGGTGGTATCAAGTATTCAGGAGATATCACAAAGGCTATCGCAGCAGGCGGAAGTATCGTAATGATGGGTTCAATGTTTGCAGGCTGTGATGAGGCACCCGGCGAATTCGAACTCTTCCAGGGTAGAAAATACAAGGTATATCGTGGTATGGGTTCAATTTCCGCTATGGAAAACGGTTCCAAAGACCGCTACTTCCAGGAAGGCGCTAAAAAGCTCGTTCCCGAGGGCGTTGAAGGACGTGTTGCATATAAAGGAACAGTTGAAGATACAGTATTCCAGCTTATCGGTGGCTTAAGAGCAGGTATGGGATATTGCGGATGTGAGACTATTCCGGAACTTAACGAGAATGGCAGATTTATAAAGATGACAAGCGCTGCTTTGAAGGAGAGTCATCCTCATGATATTCATATCACAAAGGAAGCTCCTAACTACAGCGTTGATGAGTAATAGGAATATATTATTTTTTCATAGAGCCTTCCCTCTGAAAATGAGGGGAGGTTTTTTTATCCATTTTTCTAAATGGTGGTATAATAAACTTTAAAAGTATCTTAAATTTAAGGATGAGATGAGGAGAGTACATCGCTTGGAGGCAGTCAGCAATAAAAGTCCCGGCAATTACATAAAGATTAAAAGCAAAGAACTCCGCAGATGGCAGGACAGTTTTGCGGCTATGTCCGGAGTCTATTTGTGCTGCCTGGATGCAAAGTGTGAAAAAATAACGGATTTTTCGGGAGATCTTCTTGAAATACCCATGATAAAAAATGCGGTAGATGAAATACATATAAGGAATATTTTCCAGAGAGTTACGGAAGGTGATCTTGAAGATCAGGCAGTTGAGAGAACCAGGATTCCAAATCTCAAGGTTGCGGCAGTTGCAGCAAAGCTTGATGGAACGACACAGCTGGTGTGGATAGTCTGCGGAATTTTGAAGGATGCAGAGTATGAAGCTGATCTGTACACCGAGGAACCGATAACCGATTTTTCATATATGACAACAGAGAAGAGATTCTATAATTCTCTGGACTTTTTAAGAGTTACATCACTTGCTCTTGTCAGAGCACTGAAATCCGAGAATCAGGCAGCAGCTTCTACTGCCGAGAACTTTAAGCGTTCTGAGGATTTTAAGGTCTCTTTCCACAGAGCGGAGATCATGACCGAGATAGTTTCTCTTCTTGACAGCGATGACGAGATAGAAAATATCATGACGCAGATACTTATGAAAATCTGCGAATATCTTGATATCAGCAATGCTTTTATTTGCCACATGCATAGTGATGACAAGCTTATGGATGTCATCGTGCAATGGACCACGAATGATACGGAACGGATTTTTAAGGAAAGTCAGGATCTCGACAGATGCTGGTTCCTTGGGAGAAATCATATGGTTGCAGTATCTCCGAGTACGACTATGAACTCCGGGGAAAAAGAGCAGCTTGAGGATCTGGGGATAAAAGCGGTTGTATCAGTGCCGATTTCGCTCTCGGATCAGACACCTTTTTATGCCTGCTTTGCAGAAACAAGAGAGGACAAGAGGAGTAAGGACTGGCTTGTTGATGACATAAAATTCATCAATGACGCTATCAGAATCCTTCAGAATATCATAACCAAGAGGCTTCAGAAAAACTCAATTGCCAGTTCTTTTCAGTCACTTGAGGCAGTACTTGATAACGTGGGAAGTTCTATATATGTCCGCTGCATGAAAACGGATGAACTTTTATTTGCTAACAGAAGTCTTAGAAAGCATTTTGCAAAGGAACTTCAGAAAAATACTCTGAAGGAATTGTTTGAAGCCAATATTCCGCCAAGATCACACAGCGGAAATTATGAGATATATTATGAGGCCAAGGAGCGTTGGTTTGACCTGTACTACACCAGGATTAAGTGGGTGGACGGCAGACAGGTATCTCTTTGCGCTATCTATGAGATAACAGAAAAGAAAATTTACCAGAAACGTATTGAACAGCAGGCATATACCGACTTTTTGACAGGACTTTTCAACAGACTGTGCTGTGAGCGTGACCTGGTTACATATGTTGAACAGACTAAAAAGAATAACACCAAGGGCATGCTTATGTACCTTGACCTTGATGATTTCAAAAAAATTAACGACGGCCTCGGTCATCAGTATGGTGATGTACTTTTGCAGGATATTTCCTCAGCTATAAAAAATATAGACGGAGTACAAAACTCTTGCTACAGAATGGGCGGTGATGAGTTTGTAATAATTGTGCCACCCGAGAGCTTTAGGAAGCTGGATAATATTCTTGAGGAGATAAGGCGTGTTTTTGCGACTCCCTGGTATTTGAAGGACGGAGAGTACTACTGTACCATGAGTATGGGAATGGTTGAATTTCCCACTGCAGGTGATACGGTTGAGGAACTGATAAGGAAGTCTGACATTGCGATGTATGAAGCCAAGAAGTCAGGCAAGAACAGGATTTCACAGTACTCTGAAAGTATAGATGCCTCCACTATCAGACGACTTGATATGGAAAAGGCAATGTACAAGTCGGTTGAAGACAGCTGTAAAGAATTTACGGTACATTACCAGCCTGTCATGGATATAAGAGGGAAAAAGCCAAAGCTTGTGGCTGCAGAGGCGTTTGTCAGATGGAACAGTAAAATTCTGGGTAACGTAAGTCCCGGAGAATTTATTTCTCTTGCTGAGTATCTGGGGCTTATAAATCCCATTGGAGAGCATGTTTTTAGAGAGGCGGCAAAGAGCTGTGGCAAGTGGAGCAAAAAGCTTAATCGGAAGATCAACATTTATGTTAATATGTCCGTTGTGCAGCTTATGCAGCCGGATATTGCCGATAAGCTTAAGTCTGCGGTGGAGGATGCCGGTATAGATCCTGACCAGCTCATACTTGATGTAAGAGAAGCGCTCACTATGAATAACACAGAGCGAACAAAAGGCGCTATGGAGAAAATCTGTGAGAGCGGTGTGAGGCTTTGCCTGGATGATTTCGGTACAGGCTACAGTTCCATAAGCGGACTCAGAGCACTTCCGTTTGCTACGATTAAGGTTGACAGAACAATTGTCTGCGAACTTGGAAAAGAGGAATATGCAAAGTCGCTTATTGTTTCTCTTATGGATTTATCCGGGGCACTTGGAGCTTATGTCTGTGTTGAAGGTGTTGAGAATAAGGAACAGATTGACATTTTAAACGAATTGAACGTACCGCTTGCCCAGGGCAAGTATTTTGCGGAAACCATGTTAGCTGAGGAGTTTGAGAAAAAGTATATATAGTGGTATTATAATTACGAGATATTAAAGCCAAAAAGCGATTTTGATAAAAGGAATCGCTTTTTGGCACATTAGTCATAAGACAATAATTTATTAGGAAGTTGGTTTTTACAAACATGGCAGAAGAATCAAGAAATTTTATCGAACAGGAAATTGACAAAGACTTAAAGGAGGGAGTATACGATCACGTTGTGACACGTTTTCCTCCGGAGCCTAACGGCTTTTTACATATCGGACATGCTAAGAGCATCTTGCTTAACTACGGACTTGCAAAGGAATACAACGGCAAGTTCAACATGAGATTTGACGACACGAACCCAACCAAAGAGAAGTCAGAATTCATGGACGCAATTATCGAGGACGTGAAGTGGCTTGGGGCAGATTATGAAGACAGACTTTATCATGCATCCGATTATTTTGATGAGATGTATGAAAATGCCATTAAGCTTATAAAAAAGGGTAAGGCTTATGTTTCCGAACTTACAGCAGAAGAGATGCGTGAGTACAGAGGAACTCTTACTGAACCCGGCAAGAATGATCCCAACAGAGACAGAAGTGTTGAGGAGAACTTAAGGCTTTTTGAAGAAATGAAGAGCGGCAATGTTCCTGACGGAGCAATGACACTCAGAGCTAAGATTGACATGGCATCACCTAATATCAACATGCGCGATCCGATCATTTACAGAGTTGCACATATGACACATGCACGTACAGGCGATAAGTGGTGCATCTATCCTATGTACGATTTTGCACATCCTATCGAGGATGCTGTTGAAGGTATCACACATTCAATCTGCACACTTGAATTTGAAGACCACAGACCGCTTTATGACTGGGTTAAGAATGAGTGCGAGTATGAGAATCCTCCGCGTCAGATAGAGTTCGCAAAGCTCTACCTGCAGAACGTTGTAACAGGTAAGAGATATATCAAGAAGCTTGTTGAAGACGGAATAGTAGACGGATGGGATGATCCCAGACTTGTATCCATCGCAGCACTCAGACGCCGCGGCTTTACACCGGAATCAATCCAGAAATTTGTTGAGCTTTGCGGTGTAAGTAAGGCTAACTCAACGGCTGATTATGCAATGCTTGAGTACTGTATCCGTGAGGATTTGAAGCCTAAGGCTAAGAGAATGATGGCTATCCTTGATCCGGTTAAGCTCATTATCGATAACTATCCGGAGGGACAGATTGAGATGCTTCCAATTGAGAACAATAAGGAAGCACCGGAGCTTGGAAACAGAGAGATTCCTTTCGGAAGAGAGCTTTGGATTGAGCGTGAGGACTTTATGGAAGAGCCTCCGAAGAAATATTTCAGACTTTTCCCCGGCAACGAGGTTCGTCTGATGAATGCGTACTTTGTAACCTGCACAAGCTGTGTGAAGGATGAAAATGGTGTTGTTACTGAAATTCACTGCACCTACGATCCCGCAACAAAGGGCGGAGACAGCCCGGACGGCAGAAAGGTGAAGGGAACAATTCACTGGGTATCTGCAGATAAGTGCGGTGAGGCTAAGGTACGTCTCTATGAAAATATTATAGATGAGGAAAAGGGTGTATATAATGAGGACGGTTCACTGAACCTCAACCCCAATTCAATTACGGTTATTGAAAATGCAAAGCTTGAGCCTGAACTTATGAATGCTAAGGCTTATGATAAATTCCAGTTTGTGAGAAACGGATTTTTCTGCGTTGACAGTAAGGATTCTGTGGATGGAGCACCTGTGTTTAACAGAATAGTTTCTCTCAAGAGTTCTTTTGTATTACCTAAGGCATAACGGAACTGTTGACATGTAACAGGATGCTACCTTCTCTTACCGGGAAGGAGCAGCCTGGCTGATGTATGAGGGGTAAATGTCATGGGATTTTTGGACGGATTAAAAAAACTTGGTCTTGGTGCATTAGAGGATGAGGAGCTGTATGAAGATCCTAGTAAAAAGAAGGCAGAGGAAAAGAAGGAAGAGCCTCAAAAGCCTCCGGTTGAAATCGATGAGGCAAGTCTTCTTTTTGATAAGAAATATGTCTGCCCCGTCTGTGAATATGATTTCAAGGTAAGGACACTCAGAACCGGAAAAATCAGAATGGCCAGGCAGGATTTAGACCTTCGTCCTGTTTTCAAAGAGATTGATACTACTAAATATGAGGTAGTAACATGTCCTAACTGCGGTTATTCCGTATTGGCAAAATATTTCGGCAATCTGACAAAGTTCCAGATGGATGAAGTCAGGAGTAAAATATGTGCCAACTTTAAGAGACAGGATTTCAGTGAGGATGTTTACACATACGAAGAAGCCAGAATGAGATATGAACTTGCCATTGCAAGCGCTATGGTGAAAAAATCCAAGAATTCCGAAAAAGCATATATCTGTCTTAAGATGGCATGGCTCATAAGAGGAGAGACTGAGCATCTTGATATGTCGGCACCCGGGTATACCGAGAAAAAGGTAGCAAACGATGCTGAAGAAAAGGAAATGCTTCAGAAAGCTCTCGATGGTTTTGAACTAGCAAGAATGACCGAGACCCAGATTGCGGGAATGGATGAGGCAACCACTGATTACCTTATGGCAGCGCTTGCCCTGGAAGTTGAAAATTATAATCTTGCAATGAAAATGGTCGGGAATATAATCGGTTCAAGGGTGGCAAACTCCAGAATTAAGGATAAAGCTAATGAGCTGAAATCGCTGATACTCAAAAGAGCCAGAGAAGCCAGAGAAACAATTACAACTGAAAACAGTGAAAAATAGAGCCGTGTGCTCTGTAAAAAATAAAAAAGCCGCAGGCGCGTTTTGCCTGCGGTTTTGATTTTTTATACAGCACCATCAAGTTTCTTGAGGTCGTTAATATCATCATCTTCGTCATCATCAAAGAATTCTTCGGTCTTATCCGGAGTGGGTTCTTCGTCTGAAGAGTCATCAGAGGAATCATCAAGAGCTTCGTCGGTATTGCTATCTTCAGAGCTTGAAAGATTGACGTAGCGACGCTTGAACGGTCCGATTGCTTCATCGTCTTCAAAATCATCGAATTCATCAAAATCTTCAAAATCATCAAATTCGTCGGATATATCAGAATCCCTCTGAGTCAGATAATAATAGACACCTGCGGCAACAGCACCTGCAGCAGCTGCAAATAAAAACACTTTTCCTAAATGTTTAGCCATGTTTTCTCCCTTCATAATGAAAATAGTAAGAGAATTTCATACTGTAAGAATTATTTTATAACAATTCGTCAGATAAGAAAAGCATTTGTCGCTAAATCGTTGAAAAAATACACTTAAAATGCTATATTTAAATGGACTAATCCGGTCAATTTTTGGAGAGACGTTTTTCATGAACGAAAAATTTTTTGATCTTAAAAAAGAAAAACAGGATCGTATTATCAATGCTGCGCTCAGAGCATTCGCTCTAGGCGGATATTTACATGCCAGCACGGATGATATTGTCAAAATGGCAGGTATAAGCAAAGGACTTATTTTTCATTATTTTGAAACTAAGCTTGGATTGTATCAGTTTATTTATGATTACAGTATTCGTGTTATTAATTTGGAGATCACAACAGGCGTATCAAGGGATATCACCGATTTTTTCACAATTAGAGAGGAAATAGAGAGAGTATTGTCAATATGTATGGAACAGTATCCCTACATCCAGCTCTTTTTGTACAATGCAGAAGCAGAGGATACTCCCGAGGCTGCATCGGCCATATTGCAGACGAGGGAAGGATACGAGGCCATGATCCGCAGTATTCTCGACAGAGGAGATATCACAAGATTTAAACCTGAGGCGAACTATCAGATAATAGATGACATGATACAAATGGTAAATAAGGAAATCCTCGAGAGGATGTTCCGGGAGGGTGTTTTCCAGCCGGATGGCTATTATGAAGAGGTTATGAAATACATGAACATGCTTCGTGCGATCTCGTACGATTAACAAAACGGTTTGTAACCGGGTTTCAAAGGAGGCACACATGGGAAAATTCGTCGTAGCAGGTATCACGCAGGTCGAGACAATTGTCAGAGTTGCGAAGGTTCCGATTGAATATGCGCCACTTACTACAGAAGTCAATTCCATTTATACCGGACTTGGCGGTGATGCATACAATGAGTCTCTGGCCCTTAGGTGGCTGGGAGATGAGGTTGAATTCATGTCTATCATCGGTCATGACAAATCCGTTGAAGATCTGAATCCCCCGGGATGTAAGATAGAGCTTTCAACACAGTATGTTGTTCAGCAGATGGAGGAGACTCCTACGTGTGTTATTCTCTATGACAGGGAACGCAGACGACAGATATTTGAAGATATCAAGGATCTGCGCGATAAGGTTTATGATATGTCCATGTTTGCCCCTCTTGCAGGATGGGCTGATATGGTAGTCCTTGCTAACGCTAATTTCTGCAGACCTTTTGCGATTGCAGCTGCCGAAAACAATAAGAAACTTGCAGTAAATATACGTAATTTCTGCAGGGAAAAAGAAAAATACAACAGAGATTTCCTTGATGCGGCATCAATCCTTTACTTCTCAGATGACCAGCTTGAGGAAGACCCCTATGATTTTATAAGAGGTATAAGTAAGACCTACGGAACAGAGATTATTATTATGGGTCGAGGCTCCAAGGGTGTTATCCTCTTTGATAAAAAAGGCGGATTCATCGCTGACTATAAGACGGTTAAGACAAATGAGATCGTTAATACGGTCGGTGCAGGTAATGCGCTCTTTGCGTGCTTTTTGCACTATTACCAGGAAACTCAGGATTCAGTTAATTCTATTAAGAATGCCCTTCTATTCTCATCATATAAGATTGGCTACATGGGAACTTCAAACGGCTTTATGACAACCGAACAGATGGAGCAGTGGCGTAATCTTATCTGGGGAATTCGTGATAACGGGCTATGATAAGGATCCCGGTATTTGGATTATTTTGAGGAATTCATTTTTATTATTATTTATTATGAGGATTATTAACGATGGCAAAGACAGTTAAAAATAAAAGAGCATGCGGCGTTTTAATGCCGATTTTCAGCCTTCCGTCAAAGTACGGGATTGGCTCATTTTCCAAGGAAGCATATGACTTTGTGGATTTTCTTGAAAAGTCAGGTCAGAGCTACTGGCAGTTGTTGCCCCTTGGGCCTACAAGCTACGGAGATTCTCCCTATCAGTCTTTTTCAACATATGCAGGTAATCCCTACTTTGTTGATCTTGAGAAGCTGATCGATATGGGACTCCTTAAAAAGGAAGAAGTCGATAAGGTTAATTTTGGTGGAGATGAGAGCCACATCGATTATGCAAGACTCTTTAAAACACGCTATGAAGTTTTATATAAAGCCTATGTAAACAGTGGGCTTTCTCCCGTTAGCACTAAAGCGCCTGAGCCTGAACTTAAGAAGGAGTTTGATGCTTTTGTAAAAGATAATGAGGACTGGCTTCCTGATTTTGCTCTTTATATGTCATTAAAGAAGCGTTATGACGGACTTAGCTGGGTTGAGTGGCCTGAGGACTTAAGGCTTAGAAAAGAGGATGCGCTGAAGGCAGCAAGAGAAAAGCATGCAGACAGAATCGGCCTTCATGAGTTTATACAGTTCCTTTTCATGAAGCAGTGGTTTGAGCTTAAAGCCTATGCTAACAAGAAGGGCATAGATATTATCGGAGATATTCCGATTTATGTTGCTTTTGATTCTGCCGATACATGGGCAAATCCCAAGCTTTTCCAGCTTGATAAAAAGAATATGCCGATTGCGGTTGCAGGGTGCCCTCCGGATTCCTTCAGCAGAACCGGACAGCTTTGGGGTAATCCTCTCTATGATTGGGAATATCATGAAAAGACAGGCTTTAAGTGGTGGATGAACCGTATCAAGGGCTGCTACAAGCTTTATGATGTTGTCCGCATCGATCACTTCCGAGGCTTTGATGAATATTATTCAATTCCCTTTGGCGAGCCTACAGCTGAGAACGGTCACTGGGTAAAGGGACCCGGCTACAAGCTCTTTGAAGTTATGAAAAAGGAGCTTGGCGATTTAAGAGTTATAGCTGAGGACCTTGGATATCTCACACCTTCAGTAATAAAGCTTGTTAAGAGAACAGGGTTCCCTGGAATGAAGATACTGCAGTTTGCTTTTGATCCCAGGGAAGAGAGTGATTATCTGCCTCATAACTATATTCAGAACAGCATTGTTTATACAGGAACACATGACAATGAAACAACTCTTGGATGGCTTGATGCAATTCCGAGAGCAGACAAACGTTTTGCCAAGAAATATCTGAATATTAAGTCAAACAAGGGAATTGTGTGGGAGTTCATACGTGCATGTTTTTCATCAGTATCAGACACGGCTATAATCCCTATGCAGGATTATCTTGAGCTCGGAACAGAAGCCAGAATAAATACCCCTTCAACACTCGGTAACAACTGGGTATGGAGAATGAAGGGTGATGCATGCACAGATGAGCTTGCTGAGCGCATGCTTGATATGGCTAAGACATACGGAAGAAATGCAAATGTCTAAAATAACCATAGTTGATGTAGCAAAAAAATGCGGAGTCGGAGTGAGCACCGTATCGAGAGTGATAAACGGTCACCCGGATGTCAGTGCGAAGACCCGCGAAAGAATACAGGCAGTCATTAAGGAAACAGGATTTGTTCCCAATGACAGTGCAAGAAACTTAAAGCGCACCGATGCTAAATGCATCGGTGTACTTATAAAGGGAGTAACGAATCCCTTTTTCTCTCCGATGATAGATATCATAGAACAGGAGATTGACAGGCAAAAATATGCACTTGTCCTAAGGCATGTAGAGGCCGACCAGGAAGAGGCGGATATCGCCATGGAGCTCGAAACAGAGAAGAGACTAAGGGGGATTATTTTCCTCGGAGGCGGTTCCGAGCAGTCAAGAGCAAAACTCAGCGGACTGAAAATTCCGGTGGTGTTTTCCACCATCGGTGCTTCCTATCTTGAGGAGGAAGGTCGTGCGGAATTTTCAACAGTATCAGTTGATGACCGGCTTGAGGCTATGCATATGACGCAGTATCTGATGAATCTCGGGCACAAAAACATAGCTTTGATTACAGAGGCTATGGGACGAAGGTCAGTAGGACACCTGCGACTTGAAGGTTATAAGGATGCTTATATCGAGAGAGGAATGCAGGTTGATGAGAGGCTTATTTTCTATGTAAATCAAAATATGGAACACTTTTCTGTGGAAAACGGTTATAGGACCATGCAGAGAATGCTGTCCTCGGGACTGGAGTTTACAGCAGTGTTCTGCGCAACGGATCTGCTCGCCATAGGAGCAATGAGGGCGATAGCCGATGCGGGGCTTAAGGTTCCTGAGGATATAAGTGTTTGCGGTTTTGACGGAATGGAAATCGGGAGATACATAAATCCAAGGCTTACGACTATAAGGCAGCCGCTGGATCAGATTTCAAGGGAAACAGTAAAACTTCTTTTTGATATCATTGAGTCCAGGAGCAGCCATAGACATATAACTTTTCCAGCGGAGCTTTCGGTCGGAGAATCAACTTCAAAGTACTATGAGAAATAAGACGGAATGTCGGATGAGGGCGTGCCATGCGTAATTTATCCAAAGCATTAAGTGCGTTGATGACAGCAGTAATTCTTGTCACTGGAACCGGTTGCGGGAAAGTGGCTGAGGAAGACAGCGTCATTCATTCGCCTGCGACCAAAAGTGATAATACACTTACCTGCATGGTTTGGGACAGGGGGACCTTTCCCGAGGGATGCACGGCGGATGATAATACTCTTGCCAATTGGATTCGCAGCAAGATTAAGGATCAGTACGATATAGAACTTCACTTTGTAGGTGTAGACAGATTGAAATCCGATGACATTATTACCGGGATGGTGGACGAAGGGACGGCGCCGGATATAATCTTTACATATTCACCGTCAGTGTTTGGCTATATGTCCCAGCAGGGAAAGATAACGGATCTGTCCGAGCCTTTTAAAAATTATGGTGAGAACATCTCCAATTATATAGGAGATGTTCAATATATGGGACAATACAATGATGCTCAGGCCGCAATTATCAAACGCAGAGGCTTTAAATTGCCAAGGCACATGGCTTATATCAGAAAGGATTTCTGCGATGCACTTGGTATGAGTGTGCCGTCAACAAAGAAGGAACTTATCGATTATCTCTATGCCGTTAAGGAAAATAATCCCAGCGGCGACTCAGGCCTTATACCCTGGGCGATGGGTGGAGACATTCATTCTGAACGGTATTATCAGAGTTTTATTAATTCCTATGTTGGAAAGCTGTCAGAGAGAGATTCCTTTATCTACTCCGAGAGATATATGGTTGTGGCTGACGGGGCAATCGATGGTTTAAGAGAACTGAACAGACTTTATAATGATGGCATTATAACTCTTGATTTTACAGCAGATCATGATAATGAGTTATTTAAGGATACTGTAAAAAAGGGTAAAGCCGGTTTCTTTGTTGAGGATACAACGGCACCGTTTAAATACATACCGGTGCTTAAGGAAAGTAATCCTACCGCTGAATTTGTTCCGGTTTTGTGCTTTGAAGGATCAGACGGAAACTATTTAAATGTAACGGAACCGGATTTTGGAATGTATATTATGGTTCCTTCAGCCAGTAAAGATAAGGCGGAACTTGCTATGAAATACCTTAACTGGCTTGCGGATCCCGAAAATGCGGAGCTTGTCAGTTATACACCTGAGCATACAAATACAGACAAAAATGCACCGAAATCCTTGTTAAAGGATGAGCTTTTTGCAAGGGGATATCCCGGGAGCCCTGAGGATTACAGCATTGTTAATGAGCACTTTGAATTTGTGGAAGACAGGGAAGCCCAGATATCTGCCTGGTCTGTGGATAATGACTGGGAGAGCAATGAGTGGTTTGAAGGCTTTTATGATGCGGTTGTAAAGGATCAATACACCTTTCCTAAAACAAGTGTTGTACTTGAAGCGGAGGCGAAATATCAGACGGGGCTGGAGACGGCTCTTGTGGAATATGCATTTAATCTTATTTGCTGTCCTACAGATGAGTTTGACAGTATGCAGGAGAGTGAATACAGAAGGCTTCAAAGTCTGGGGCTGGATGAGATTTTAAAAGAACGTGCTGCATATTATGACAGTGGAGAAATAAAAGTAGGATACTAAAGAAGGGAGACTTAAGAAATGGCAAACATTGCAATTTTTTTGGCAGAAGGTTTTGAGGAGATTGAAGCACTTACGGTTGTTGATCTTTGCAGAAGAGCTCAGCTGAATATCGATATGGTTTCGGTTATGGGAACACTTTCCGTAAAGGGATCTCACGGCATAGAAGTTAAAGCCGATAAGCTGATCGACGATGTGAATTTTGACGAAATGGATATGCTGGTCCTTCCAGGAGGAATGCCCGGAACGACTAATCTTGATAAAACTGAAAAGCTCACAGATCAGATCCTTGCATTTAATGAGGCAGAAAAATACATAAGTGCAATCTGTGCTGCGCCGTGTGTATTCGGAAGACTGGGAATCCTTCAAGGCAAAAAGGCCTGCGTTTTCCCGGGACTTGAGGAAAATCTAACAGGTGCTGATGTTCAGATGACAGAGACAACTGTTGACGGGCACATTCTTACCAGCAGAGGAATGGGAACGGCGATTCCTTTCGGACTTGCGATAGTTGAGCGTTTTTGCGGAAAAGAAGCTGCAGACAAGCTTGGAAAAGGAATTGTTTTCAGAGTATAAGAATATGGAATTATCGCTGAGCGCTTAATTGTGTTTTGAATATAATCCTAGATGACATGTTGGACAGGAAATAAAATGGGTGTTGAAATAGAAAGAAAATTTACAGTGAAAGAGCTTCCGCACAATCTGGAGAGCTACCCCGTAAGAATAATAGAACAGGGATACCTGAATGTGGTACCTGCAATCAGAGTCAGACGTGAGGATGATCATTATTACATGACCTATAAAGTAAAGAAGGATTTTCTGAAAGTCAGTGATCATGAGAATGATGAGATAGGAAAGACAGAATATAACATGCCGCTTGATAAAGAATCCTATGAGCATCTGGTACTTAAAGCGGACGGGAATGTAATAAAGAAAAAGCGGTACATCCTTCCTTTAAATGAGGATGGTTTTCATGATAAAGCAATCGGGGAAAAACTGAAAATCGAACTGGATGTATTTGAGGGCGTCTTTGAGGGGAGGATTTTGGCAGAGGTTGAATTCCCGGATGAAGAAACTGCTTCTTTATATAAACCGGCGGACTGGTTTCTGGATGACGTGACCGGAGACGTGAATTACAGCAATGCCCATATGAGTGCCGAGAAGCTTTGAAACGGGATAAGTTTTAAATATATATGGAAAAATAAAAAGACCTGTGCTATAATCTTTAGGCGACTGTGCCGAGGTTAGATAGCACAGGTCGCTTTAATATAGATAAAACAGCACAAAAATCATTTGTGTAAACGATTTATTTCATATGTAGTATAGGAGGAATAATAATTCAATGAGCGTATCAGTAGAAAAGCTCGAGAAGAGCATGGCTAAGCTTACAATCGAAGTTGCACCTGAGAATTTTGACAAGGCAATCGACAAGGTTTACAACAAGCAGAAGGGTAAGATTCAGATCCCCGGTTTCCGTAAGGGTAAGGCTCCCCGTCATATGATCGAGCGTATGTACGGTAAGGAAGTATTCTTTGAGGATGCTGCTAACGATATCATCAACGAAGAATATCCCAAGGCTGTTGATGAATGTGGTGAGGATGTTGTTTCCAATCCTGATATCGAGGTTTCACAGATTGAGGCAGGTAAGCCTTTCATCTTTACAGCAACTGTAGCTCTTAAGCCTGAAGTTAAGCTTGGCAAATATAAGGGTGTTGAGGTTGAGAAGATGGACCTTGACGTAACTGACGAAGAAGTTGACGCTGAGATCGATCAGGAGCGCAGCAGAAATGCCAGAACTATCGAGGTTACAGATCGTAAGGTTGAGAACGACGATATCGTAACTCTTGATTTCGAGGGATTTGTTGATGGTGTTGCTTTCGAAGGCGGCAAGGGAACAGATTATCCTCTTACAATCGGTTCAGGTTCATTCATTCCCGGATTCGAAGAGCAGCTTATCGGCTTTGAGATCGGCAAAGAGGGTGAGGTTAACGTAACATTCCCTGAGGAGTATCATTCAGAGGATCTTGCAGGTAAGGCTGCAACATTCAAGTGCACAGTAAAGGCTATCAAGACAAGAGAGCTTCCTGAGCTTAACGATGAGTTCGCAAGCGATGTTTCTGAGTTTGAGACAGTTGCTGAGTACAAGGAAGATGTAAAGAAGAAGCTTGCAGAGCGTAAAGAGGCTCAGGCTAAGGCTGAGCGTGAGGATGCAGCTGTTAAGGCTGTTATCGATGATGCTGAGATGGAGCTTCCTGAGAAGATGGTTGAGACACAGCAGCGTCAGATCGTTAACGAGTTTGCTCAGAGACTTCAGTATCAGGGTATGAATATGCAGCAGTACATGCAGTACACAGGCAACACTGTTGACCAGCTCCTTGAGCAGGTTAAGCCTCAGGCTATTGATCGTATCCAGTCAAGACTCGTTCTTGAAGCAGTAGCTGCAGCTGA
Source organism: Butyrivibrio sp. AE3004 (assembly GCF_000703165.1). NCBI lineage: Bacteria > Bacillati > Bacillota > Clostridia > Lachnospirales > Lachnospiraceae > Butyrivibrio > Butyrivibrio sp. AE3004. The sequence continues at coordinate 2,560,524 of NZ_JNLQ01000002.1, read as the reverse complement.
GAAGTTTGAGATCAGCGAAGACGAGATTCAGGAAGAGCTTGAGAAGATGGCTAAGCAGTACAACATGGAAGCTGATAAGGTTAAGGAGCTCATGGGAGACCGTGAGATTAAGACTCTCAAGGAAGATCTTCTTGTTCAGAAGGCAGCTAAGTTCCTTGTAGACAACGCTAAGGAAGTTGGTACTAAGAAGACACGTAAGACAGCAGCTAAGAAGTCTGATGATGCAGCTGAAGAGAAACCGAAGCGCACACGCAAGACAGCAGCTAAGAAGGACGACGATGCAGCTGAGGAGAAGCCGAAGCGCACACGTAAGACAGCAGCTAAGAAGGAAGAAGAATAATTTAATAGTGAACTTTTAAGTTTACAGAATATATGAAGCCTCTCCGGATGATTCCGGGGAGGTTTTTTGACTACTTTGGAACAAGGATTTTTGGCAAGGTTGCGTAAAATCTAATTCATGGGTTATAATAGATAAGTATATTTGTAAAAATTTATAGAGAGGAAGCGATTAGATGAGTTTAATACCTTATGTCATAGAACAGACGAGTCGCGGTGAGCGCTCATATGATATTTATTCAAGACTTTTGAAGGAGCGTATTGTTTTCCTTGGTGAAGAAGTTAACTCAGTTTCAGCAAGCGTTGTTGTAGCACAGCTCCTTTTCCTTGAAGCAGAAGATCCCAGTAAGGATATCCACATGTATATCAACAGCCCCGGCGGTGAGATTACTTCCGGTATGGCTATTTATGATACTATGCATTATATCAAGTGCGACGTTAGCACAATCTGTATCGGTATGGCTGCAAGTATGGGTGCATTCCTTCTTGCAGGCGGTGCTAAGGGTAAGAGAATGGCTCTTCCTAATGCAGAGATAATGATCCACCAGCCTCTTGGCGGAACTCAGGGTCAGGCTACAGAAATCGAGATTGCAGCTAAGCACATCATTCGTACAAAAGAAAAACTGAATACACTGTTAGCTGAAAATACAGGAAAGCCTTATGAGCAGATAGCTGCCGATACAGAGCGCGATAACTGGATGACAGCTCAGGAAGCTCTTGAATACGGACTTATTGATTCCGTAATCGAATCAAGACCTAAGGATGAGGAAAAGAATAAGTAATGCCGGTGCATAAGTGTACAGGTCGGATTATTAGAATTTTAGAAGGAAAAACAAATTATGGCAGGAAAAAACAGCGGCGAAATTCGTTGCTCATTTTGTAACAAGACACAGAATCAGGTTAAGAAGCTGATTGCAGGTCCTGCAGGTGTATATATCTGCGATGAGTGTGTGGACATTTGTGCGGATATTATCGAGGAGGAATTTGAGGACGAGCCTATAACACATGATGACAGGGATATCAATCTTCTTAAACCTGTTGAGATCAAGAATTTCCTTGATGATTATGTAATAGGCCAGGACGAAGCTAAGAAAGTGCTTGCTGTAGCTGTTTACAATCACTATAAGAGAGTAATGGCTCCCAAGGCGCACAATGCAGAGGACGAGGTTGAACTGCAGAAGAGTAACATAATAATGGTCGGACCTACGGGTTCAGGTAAGACTTACCTTGCACAGACTCTTGCAAAGATTATAAATGTTCCTTTTGCCATTGCTGATGCAACAACTCTTACAGAGGCAGGATATGTCGGAGAGGATGTTGAGAACATTCTTTTGAAACTTATTCAGGCTGCTGATTATGACGTAGAGAGAGCACAGTACGGTATCGTTTATATCGACGAGATTGATAAGATTACCAAAAAGAGTGAGAACGTATCAATTACACGTGACGTTTCCGGTGAAGGTGTTCAGCAGGCACTCCTTAAGATAATTGAGGGCACGGTAGCCAGCGTTCCGCCACAGGGTGGACGTAAGCATCCTCATCAGGAGCTAATTCAGATCGATACTTCAAACATATTGTTTATCTGCGGTGGTGCTTTTGATGGCCTTGATAAGATTGTTGAAGCCAGACTTGACCGTAATTCAATCGGTTTTAACGCAGAGATCGCAGACAAGAGTGAGCGTGAGATCGGAGAGGTACTTAAGGAAGTTACTCCTCAGGATCTTACAAAATTCGGTCTTATCCCTGAGTTTGTCGGACGTGTTCCGATCTGTGTAACTCTCGAGGGACTTAACAAAGAAGCACTTGTGCGCATACTTACTGAGCCTAAGAATGCACTTGTAAAGCAGTATCAGAAGCTGTTTGACTATGATGATGTTAAGCTATCCTTTGAGGAGGATGCGATTGAAAAGATTGCAGAGCTTGCACATGAGAGAAAGACAGGTGCGAGAGGACTCAGATCCATTATGGAAAAGGCTATGATGGATGTTATGTACGAGATTCCTTCAGATGATGACATATGCGAATGTGTAGTTACTGAAGAATCGGTTAAGGGTACTTCAAGTCCGCTTATCGTTTACAAGGACGAGGTTAAGAGACTTAAACCTGCAAAATAAAAAGAATGATTTTGAAGTGGGGATGAACCTGCTTAAACTACAGGCAGAGATGTAATGCATCCCTGCCTGTACTATTATTAGTGAGGATTATATGGTAATAAAGAAAGTAAACTTAGAAACAGTAATCGGCATAACAAGTAAACTCCCTCAGAACGATAAGCCTGAGTTTGCGTTTGCCGGAAAGAGTAATGTAGGAAAGTCTTCTCTGATCAACGGACTTATGAATCGTAAGCATTACGCCCGTGTGAGCCAGGAACCCGGAAAAACTCAGACCATAAATTATTACAACATAAACAATGAGTTTTACCTTGTGGATCTGCCTGGATACGGTTTCGCGAAAGTTCCTGATTCGGTTAAGAAACAGTGGGGCAAGATGATCGAGAATTATCTGAATAAGTCTGTGATGTTAAAACAGGTATTTCTTCTGATAGATATCCGTCACGAGCCTTCTGCAAATGACAAAATGATGTATGACTGGATAGTTGCATCAGGAGCTGAACCTATTATCATAGCCACAAAGTCGGATAAGATTAAAAACAGTCAGATAGAAAAACATCTGAATATGATAAAAGAAACCCTTGGAATGCCGGAGGATGGGATCCTGCTTCCTTTTTCTGCTCAGAGCAAGGCGGGAAGAGAAGAAATATACGAAGTGATGGATAAGCTTCTCGAGGAGTGCAGGCCACAGGAAGAAGAACAATAAACAGAATAATTTATGGACTCTTGAATTTAAAAACGTAAATGCGTTCATAAATCTGAGATTTATGGCAAAAGCGAAACGTAGACTATAATAATTGCTGATAGACTGGGGATGAGAAATATGGGATTTTTCGTAAAGCTAAAAAGGAATTTTTTCTTGGATGCAATAATTCTTATACTTGTTGGAGCGGTTCTTATTTTTCTTCCGGGAACTACGCTTAATATACTGACCAAAGCGATTGGAATCATGGTGCTTTCTGCAGGCGTGATTTCTGTTATAACCAGCATCGTGTCAAAAAATCAGAATGTTATAACAAGAAACAGCTCGTTGGGATTCGGGCTGGTGATAGCGGTTGTTGGTGCCTGGATTTTGCTTAATCCGACATTTTTTGAATCAATTATTCCTGTTATTGCAGGAGTTATCATGCTGTTTAGTGGCCTGATGAATCTTGGGGAGACATTAAGTCTTGGAAAAAGCAGCTATAAGAACTGGTGGGTAGCTCTTATACTTGCGTTTATAACAGTTGGCGTTGGCGCATATCTGCTGCTTAATCCTGTGGCATCAATGCAATACGTTGTGCAGATAATAGGAGCAGCTCTTGCTTATAACGGTGTTTCAAATCTGTGGATAGTATCAAGAATCCACAAGGTTGATAAGGAAGCCAGAAAAGAGATTGTAGACGGTGATGCCAGGGAAGTAGAGTGGGAAGACAGACCGGCAGCCGGTAAAGTAGATAAAAATGAAATAATTGATGTTGAAAGTAAAGATATCGACTAATAATGCATGAAGCCCCGGCTCTTTAGATGGAATAAAGAGTCGGGATTTTTGTTGCCGGCCCAAAATTATTAGCACTCTCTATTGACGAGTGCTAATAATCGTGTTATAACAGTTGTAGAACAGCATGTAATACGAATGACAATATATCAGTAAGAATAAGACTACTAACCGGCGAGTGAGGTGATAGTTATGAAGATAGATAGATTTACACAAAAATCAATTGAAGCTATCCAGAACATGGAGAAAGTCGCACTTGATTACGGCAATCAGGAGATTGAACAGGAACATCTGCTATACAGTCTGCTGACCATAGAGGATAGCATTGTTCCTAAGCTCATTGAGAAGATGGGAATAGACAATGATGTTTTCTTAAATAGAGTTGATGAAGCTCTGAAAAAGAGGACTAAGGTTCAGGGTGGAAAACCCTATGTGGGAGCCGACCTTAATAAGGTGCTTCTAAAGAGTGAGGATGAGATGAAGGCAATGGGCGACGAATATGTGTCTGTTGAGCATATTTTACTTGCTATGCTTCATTATCCAAATCGAGAGATCATAAATATTTTCCAGGCCTTTGGCATAGACAGGAACAGATTTTTGCAGGCCCTTTCAGAGGTCAGGGGAAATCAGAAGGTTACATCCGATAACCCCGAGGCAACCTACGACACACTGGAAAAATACGGAACAGAGCTTGTGGCAAAGGCAAAAGCACAAAAGCTTGAGCCTGTGATCGGAAGAGATGCGGAGATCAGAAACGTTATAAGGATTCTTTCGAGAAAGACAAAGAACAATCCTGTGCTTATCGGTGAACCCGGCGTTGGTAAAACTGCAGTTGTAGAAGCTTTGGCTCAGAGAATTGCTGAAGGGGATGTTCCGCAGGGACTTATTGATAAAAAGATTTTCTCACTCGATATGGGAGCTCTTGTTGCAGGAGCAAAGTACAGAGGCGAGTTTGAAGAAAGACTTAAAGCCGTGCTTCAGGATGTCAAGGAATCTGACGGCGAGATCATTCTTTTCATAGATGAGCTTCATACAATTGTGGGAGCAGGTAAAACTGACGGCGCACTTGATGCCGGAAATATGTTAAAACCCATGCTTGCTAGAGGTGAGCTTCATTGCATAGGTGCAACAACTCTTAATGAGTACAGACAATATATTGAGAAGGATGCGGCTCTTGAGAGACGTTTCCAGCCGGTAATGGTATCTGAGCCTACGGTTGAGGATACGATAAGCATCCTCAGAGGCTTGAAGGAACGCTACGAGGTTTATCACGGTGTCAAGATTATGGACTCGGCGCTGGTCAGTGCAGCGACCCTCAGTAACAGATATATTTCAGACAGATTCCTTCCCGACAAGGCAATTGACCTTGTGGATGAGGCATGTGCTCTTATTAAGACAGAAATGGATTCGATGCCTGCAGAACTTGATGAGCTTAACAGAAAAATTATGCAGATGCAGATTGAGGAAACAGCACTTAAGAAAGAAGATGACTCACTAAGCAGAGAAAGACTTGCAAATCTGCAAAAGGAACTTGCTGAGCTTAAATCTGATTTTGATAATCAGAAGGCACAGTGGACAAATGAGAAAGAGGCTGTGGACAGACTGGCAGTCATTCGTGAGCAGATAGAGGATGCCAATAATGAGCTTGCCATAGCACAGAGAAACGGTGATTTTGAAAAGGCGAGCGAACTGCAATACGGAAGAATTCCCGAGATGAAGAAACAGCTTGAGGAAGAGGAACAAAAGGTCGGATCAAAGGATTTGTCACTTGTCCATGAGAGAGTTTCCGATGAAGAGATTGCCAGAATCATATCAAGATGGACCGGAATACCTGTTGCCAAGCTTACAGAGAGCGAGAGAAATAAAACACTGCACCTTGAGGATGAACTTCATAAGAGAGTTATCGGACAGGATGAAGCGGTCACAAAGGTTTCTGAAGCTATCATGAGATCAAAAGCCGGAATCAAGGACCCCGGCAAACCTATCGGATCTTTTATGTTCCTCGGCCCTACAGGTGTCGGCAAAACAGAACTTGCGAAGAGCCTTGCGGCAGCACTTTTTGATGATGAGAATAATATCGTCAGAATCGATATGAGTGAATACATGGAGAAGTACAGTGTATCCAGACTTATCGGAGCACCGCCCGGATATGTAGGGTATGAAGAGGGTGGTCAGCTGACGGAGGCAGTCCGCAGAAAACCTTATGCGGTTGTTCTTTTTGATGAAGTGGAAAAAGCACATCCCGATGTTTTCAATGTTCTTCTTCAGATACTTGATGACGGCCGTGTAACGGATTCTCAGGGAAGAACTGTTGATTTTAAGAATACTATTCTCATAATGACTTCCAATATCGGAGCACCGTTCCTGCTTGACGGAATTCAGGCAGACGGAAGTATCAGCAAGGAAGCTGAGGATATGACAATGAATGAGCTTCATGCGCATTTCAGGCCCGAGTTCCTGAACAGACTTGACGAGATGATACTTTTTAAACCTCTTACAAGGGACAATATTGGCGGAATAGTTAAGCTGATAGTTGATGATCTGAACAGAAGACTTGCGGACAGAGAGATAAGTATTCGCCTTACACCCGCTGCTGAGCAGTTTGTTGCTGACAATGCTTATGATGCTAACTATGGTGCAAGACCTGTTAAGAGATTTGTCCAGAAGCATGTTGAGACACTTTCCGCAAAGCTTATTCTTGAAGATAAGGTCATGCCACATGATACAATAGAGATTGATGTGGATGGAGATAAGCTTACAGCACATGCTGTGAGGGGATAAAAATAAAGGAAAAGGAAATGCGAAAATGATACCAAAGAACCCTGTGATGCTTCTTAGTTATATAAATACACAGCTTAGAGATAATTACAAAAATCTCGATGAATTAAAGGATGGGCTGGATATTGGCAGTCAGGAATTTGATGAGATTGTAAAGAAACTTGAAGGCATAGGATATGCATATAATAAGGAGCAGAATAAGTTTATATAAAGCTTTATTTGTTGGTTTTGACTTCCTGAACTCAAAAATGAAAATGTGTTCAATCATCCTGCGTTCCTAAGGATGTGCTCCATAAAAGGAACTACTGTAGCTGCTTTAATGCTTCATTATAAGCCGATGTGATCGTAAGGTTACATCGGCTTTTTGTGCTCAATAGTGAGATTTTTTTCGAAAAAAGTATCTTTTTTGTGACTATTGCTAAGGAAATCCATATGTTGTAAAATATATTGTGTATAAGTACAAGTTGTAGTGGGGAGTTCTTTACGTGGTTCCATCAATTGATATTCATTGCCATATATTGCCGGGTGTAGATGACGGATCTCCGAATATTGAGACCAGCCTTAAGATGCTGCAGACAGCGCTGTCTGAGGGCACGAAGGGCATGATACTTACGCCGCATCATAAGCCGATGCATCACAATGTGAGTCATCAGCATCTGATTGACTACACGGCAGAGCTTATGGACAGGGCACATGAGAAGGGATTGAAGGTCCAGCTTTTTCCCGGAAATGAGATATACTACAGCGATTCAACTGTCAGGGAGCTTGAGAGCGGAAGGGCTTCAACACTGGCGGATTCAGGATATGTGCTTATTGAGTTTCATCCTACCGATATGTATAAGACCATACATAATGCCTTATATACTGTGCAGTCTGCGGGATACACACCAATCCTTGCGCATGTTGAGCGTTATGCAGATATGGCTAAGCATGTGAAGTACGTGGATGAGCTTTTGGATATGGGCATTTACATACAGGTGAATGCGAACAGTGTCATGGGAAAATACGGCCTTGGAATAAGGCATTTTACCAGAGAATTACTTAAGCGCCACATGGTGCACTTTGTAGCAACCGATGCGCATGATAACGGATCCCGGGCACCGCATCTTCTCGATTGCCGAGATTTTGTGGAGGGGAAGTTCGGAGAGGAATATGCGCTTGAGATTTTCCACGACAATGCTATGAAGGTTTTGCGGAATGAAATTATCCGCTGACATTATTCTTTACTGATCAAAAATGAACGTGCCGCGATTCATGAACGACTAAAAAAGCGGCGATTGAGGGGCGTATGGGAAAAGATGATGTTATTGAAATTAATCTCGGCGAATTATTCGCAGTTTTATTGGGGAGAGCATGGCTTATTTTAAGCTCGGGAGTGTTCTTTGCTCTTCTGTGTCTTTTTATCAGTAAATTTGTACTGACTCCTTTATATTCCTCAACTACCAAGATTTATATATTGAATAAAGAAGAGGGTGCGACTGTAACATATTCTGACGTGCAGATATCAACTCAGCTGACGCAGGATTACGCTCAGCTTATTAAGAGCCGCTATGTGCTGGAAGAGGTTATTCAGATACTAAGGCTCGACGTTGATTACGATGAATTTAATGAGCACGTTTCAATCAGCACCCCTGATGATACACGTATCGTTGCGATTACGGTCAGAGACTCCGATCCCATGATGGCGATGAAGGAGGCAAACTGCGTCCGCGAAGTTGCATCAAAGCACATTCAGAATGTTATGGATATTGATGCGATAAACGTGGCAGAGCTTGCAAATATGCCGACAGAAAAATACAGTCCCAGCGCAAAGAGATGGACAATGATCGGCGGAGTTGCAGCAGTTGTCGTTGTATCTGCAGTCATCATTCTTAACTATCTGATGGATGATACCATAAAGTCCAGTGATGATGTTGAGGCATATCTTGGACTCAGTACTCTTGCAATGATACCTTCAATAACGGACGAACAGACCAAAAATAAAAAGAAGAGAAATAAATCCAAGTAAAAACAATAAAAAGCAGGCGGATGAGGGGTAACAGCCTATGCAACAGACCACACTTCATTTTAGTGAATCGGAAAATAATTATCAGATAAAAGAGGCATATAAAACGCTTCGAAGTAACGTCGAGTTCAGCGGACAGGATGTCAGAGCAATATCCATCACAAGCTGCACCCCGGGCGAAGGAAAATCAAGCGTTTCCATGGCACTTGCGCGTGCCTTTGCGGAGGCGGGGAAAAAGACTGTGCTTGTGGATGCGGATATGAGAAAGTCGGTAATGGTCGGAAGATATAAGACCGGCTCTGTAAGGCTTGGACTTACCCATTGTCTTGTAGGACGTGAGAAGCTGTCCAACGTAATCTGCGAGACCGATACGCCCAACCTTTATGTTATTTTTTCGGGGCCTATCCCGCCAAACCCAAGTGAACTTTTGGGCGGACAGATTTTCAGTAAGATACTGGACAACATGAAAAATGTTTTTGACTATATCATAATCGATACGCCGCCTCTCGGAAGCGTTATCGATGCTGCGGTTATAGCCAAGCAGTGCGACGGAACCGTAATGGTAATTGAAGACAATGCCATAAGTTACAGATTTGCGCAGAGGGTTAAAAACCAGCTTGATAAGGCCGGAGCCAAGATTATAGGTGCCGTGCTGAACAAGGTTGATATGACCGGCGGAGTATACGGACACTATGGCAAATATTATGGGAAATATTACGGAAAGTATTACGGAAGATATTACGGGAAAGATGATGGTGGCGGAGAAGGCAGCATGACGGGTGGAAATCCCAAGAGGGCTGCGCAGGCTCAAAAAGGAAATGATAAACCTGCATCAAGACCTGCAAGTACAAGAGGTGATCTTGATGAACTAGATTATATAGACGGAGTTGTAAGAAAGGACTGAGGAGTTCTAAGTGAAAAGTAATATTTTAGCTTTCTTTTTCACAATCGGAAGTATAGTGATGGCTGTTTTCATTGTCTGGTTTTATAACATGTCTGACAAGACAGAACCGGAGATGAGATTTGCTGCCCTTGATATGGTATATGATGCAAATACCAAGGAAGAGGATCTGTTAAACGGCGTTATGGCTTATGATGCGGTTGACGGAGATATTACAGACCGTATTGTTGTGGAAAAGACCATACTCAATAAAGAACAGAATACAGCCGTTGTTTATTATGCAGTCAGCGACCATTCCGGTAATGTTACCAAGCAGTCAAGAGTTTTTAATGCTGATGTAAACAGTCTTGATGGCATTCAGAACGGTATTACTGCAAGCACAGACAGCCTTGATTCATATCCTGAAAATACTGTTACCGATGGCTTTGAACAGCAGGGATTTAATACAGAGGGCTTTACGCAGAACAGCATATTCTCAGATGGTGAGAGCGAAGAAAGTACAGATAACGCCGAGGGCGGCGACTCCGGAGAAGCCGGAAATACACAGGAGAGCGCACAGACAGGAAATTAAAGTATGAAGAATCGCGTAAATAAAATCCTGCTAATATGGTGCATAATTGTCACAGTTATTCTAATCGGCCTTGGAGCCTTCGAGGTTACAAGGGTGGTTGGTAAGTCCGGCCTTTTTGCGAAAAATGCCGTAAGTGCGCCTGTGGCAACAAGTACAGAAGTGCTTACGCAGGAAGAAACCGCGATGCAGTGGCAGGATGACTGGATTAAACATAACGGAAAGATATACGATTACAACGAGGATATAATGACATTTCTCGTCATGGGAATAGATAAGCTTGATGAAGAGGTCACACCTGTTTATGGTGAGATTAACGGCGGGCAGGCGGATGCGCTTTTTCTAGTTGTTTTCAATCCTCATGATAAGACAACGAAGGTCATTGCCATTAACAGAAATACAATGACTGATGTTGAACTGTACGATAAATACGGCAACTTTATAAACACAATAACTGCGCAGATTGCGGTTCAGCACGGCTTTGGAGATGGCATGGAGGAATCCTGCGAGTTGCAAAAGAGGGCTGTCAGCAATCTTTTTTATCAGCTTCCCATACATGGGTATGCGGCTATAAACATGAGTGCTATTACAACAATAAATGATGCGGTTGGCGGCGTTGACGTTACTCCGACTGCTGATTTTAAGAGTGGCGAATATGAATTCCATGTGGGAGAGACAACCCATCTTGAAGGAGATGCGGCATTTGCATATCTTCGAGGAAGAGATATGACACAGATAGGTTCTGCGGATAAGAGACTTGCCAGACAGAAGCAGTACCTCGAATCATTTATTTCGCAGGTAATTGAAAGGACAGAATCGGAACCTACACTTGCGGTAGATATTTATAAGGCAATCAGTAAGCAGATGGTAACAGATGTATCTGTGGATCAGTTATCTTACATAGCATCGACGGTTTCCGGATACGATTTCGGAAAAGACAGCCTGTATTTGCTTAAGGGTGAAACCAGACTTGGGGATGAGTTTGAGGAATTCTATCCTGACGAAGATGCAAAGTATGAGATGTTCCTTAATGTATTTTATGAAACAGTCGAGCAGTAAAGGAAGGGTGAAAATTTTTTTCTAAATACCCTAAAGGTTTTGAAATTATGTGCCGAAATAGAAAATGCAAAGCATCTAATATGCTTAAAAGAGGGGGAATAATTCTGATTGGTATGAGCATGGCGGCAGTTCTTGCGTCGTGCGCAAATCGGACGAGTGCTGAGGAAGATAAGAAAAAATCCTCAATGGAACTTATTGAGCAGAATCCTGATATTTTCGGATGGCTCATAGTTCCCGACACGAATATTGATTATCCAATCGCACAGAATATTGACGGTGACGATACATTTTATCAGACACATGATATCACCGGAACCAAGAGCAGCGATAAGGGTGGTATTTACATAGAGTCCTGCAACATGATGGATATGTGCGATTTTAATACGGTTATTCATGGCTCTACGAATAAAGACGGAGATATGTTTTCGGAGCTGTGGAATTTTTCGGACAGTGAATTTTTCAAAAATCATGAAGAATTCATGATCGCCATTCCGGGAAATACACTTACCTATGAAGTGTGGACAGCTTACGCAAGAGATAACAATGATGTCATGGAACAGTATGATTTTACTGAATCCACTGATTGTCAGCGATATCTCGATGATATGAAAAAAGACTGGAATTCAAAGACCAATATAAGGGACGGCTGGGAGAGTGGACTTACACCCGACAATTTCCTTGTAAGCCTGACTACGGTGGATCCTGATCACCCCGATAAACAGTGGGTGGTGGTTGGATGTCTTGTGGGAGACGAGGCAGGAACCATAAACCGTGAGGATATGGGCAGTTTTGAGGAATAATGAAAAGTCTCCGCAAGCCTGATGTTTTCGCTATTAATCGTTATTAAGTAAATAAAAAGCTAGTGTTTAAGCAGAGTTTATAATAATTTAATTAGTTTCTATGACGTATTTTTGATAAAATATAATCAAGGTTATTCTTATGAGAAAATGCGCTATGCGCAGAAAGGGGAACTGTTATGAAAAAAATATTTGCTTTGATGTTGGCGGGAGCAATATTTGTAGGTACTCCGGGGCTGGTTAATGCAGAAACTCAACTGATAAAATCACCTGACTCAAAGAGCTATGAGGAAGGCTATAACGAAGGTAAAAACGAAGGCTATAACCAGGGAAAGAGCGAAGGTTATAACGAAGGAAAATCCGAAGGTTATAACGAAGGTAAAAGCGAGGGTTATAACCAGGGAAAGAGCGAAGGCTATAATCAGGGAAAATCTGATGGAGCAAGTCAGGGAAAATCCGAAGGCTACAGCCAGGGAAAATTCGATGGCTATAATCAGGGCAGAAATGACGGTTATGCTCAGGGAAAAGATTACGGCGAAGTAAAGGGTAAGGTTGAAGTTTACGAGAGCACCGTAATACCTCAGATGAACCAGAGAGTAACAGATCTCCAGAATCAGGTTAACAGATTATACGATAAGATAATTGAGCTTTCACAGAAGGAGACAAAGGTTCAGATCACTGTTAAGACAAGTGGCGGAAGCAATAATAAGAAGCCTAAGGTAGTTGTTAAGACACTTGGTTCATCAAGCGGCAACAACTCACCGAGTGAGCCACCTTTCCTTCACACAGTGCTCAATGCTCCGGGACTTAACTGCACAACACCTGTAGGACAGGGCGGTAAGCTCGTCATCTGCGGAAAGCCAACAAGAGCTACTTTCACGATGAGAGAGACCACAAGTGGTAAGGTTTCATCAGCTCAGGTTCTTGCAGCAGGTATCGGCGGCAAGGTTAAGAACGTAGTTGAGACCTACGCACCCGGGGTTCGCTTTAGCAAGGCACAGGTAGACTTCAAGGTTTACGGATGCCAGAACGGCGACATTTACAAGGTTTACCAGATGGGCGGAAACGGAACATGGCAGGAAGTTCAGGTAGACGAAGTTCGTGAAGGACATGTTATCTGTACAGTTTATAAGACAGGAACTTTTGCATTTATTAAGATGAATTAAATGAGCTGCATCGGTCAGACCGATAAGCGACTTTAAGATAAGAGCCCGGACAGGGGGTCCGGTGATTCGCAAGGAAGAGCGAAGGCTCTGGTATAGGTTTTGTATTTTACTTACGAGGGGAAACAATTTGAAGAGCAAACGGGTAACGCATACTGCTAAGTTTTTCGTTATGCTCTGGAACATTGGATTATTTGCTTACATTTGGTGGGCATTCTATAATCGAAATGCTTTTCAGACGTACTATGTGCTTGGCGGTATAATCTCAGTAATTATATATGTGTTTATATATAATGGATTATGCAATCTCTATAATGCTTTTCGGATTGCGTCATCATCCATTTCGGAAATGGTTCTGTCACAGACAATATCATTTGGAATTGCTAATCTGATATTGTATGTTGAGTGTAATCTGATTCGAAACAGATACACAAGCTTTATTCCCGGAGCTATTGTAGCAGGCTTTCAGATTCTCGGAACCGCAATGATCATAATGTATGCGAAGCATTACTTTATGAATTGCGTAACTCCTCAGAAAACACTTCTTCTTTTGGGAAGCTGGGTTTCCAGAGATGAATCGGAACGCTTTGTAGAAAGAATTTTAAAAAAGTACAGTCATCTGTTTGATTTCAAGTATATTGAATATGAAACTATGAGCCCGGCAGCTTTTGATGAAAAATTAGCTGATTGTTGTACGGTAATCATGTATGGCTTATCTGTTGAACAGAGAAGAGTGTACATGCAGAAATGTATAGATGAACACAAAAACTTCTATTTTACGCCAAGAATAGAAGATATCATCCTGCAGGGATGCTCGACAAGACATCTGCTTGATACGCCTCTTATGAAATATGATTATGTATATGAGGATCATAAGAGACTTAATGCAAAGAGAATATTTGATGTTTGCTTCGGAATTCTCTTTACAATAGGATTTTCTCCGATAATGCTTTTGATTGCGATTGCGATAAAGCTTGAGGACGGAGGTCCGATAATCTTCAAACAGAAGAGATGTACAAAGGATGGAGAAGTATTCGAAATCTATAAGTTCAGAAGCATGATAGTTAATGCTGAGGCAAAAGGCTTGCAGCCAACCATCAATTTCGATCCCAGAATAACGAAGGTTGGAAATGTAATCCGTAAGTACAGACTTGATGAGCTTCCTCAGGTCTTTAACATTCTTGCGGGTGATATGAGTTTTGTAGGACCAAGACCTGAGAGAATAGAACATGTTGATATTTATTGTAAGGAGCTTCCTGAATTTAAATATCGTATGAAGGTTAAGGCGGGACTTACAGGCTATGCACAGATATTCGGAAAGTATAATTCTTCAGCTTTTGACAAATTGAGGCTTGATCTTCTCTATATTGAAAATCAATCACTTGGACTTGATATCAGACTTATAATGCTTACGGTCAAGGTAATGTTCCAGGGTGAGAGTACTGAGGGCTTCGAAAAAGAGATGGTAAGACTCATGAATAAGAGCGCTAAAAGAGCAAGAAGAGTCGGTTGATACTATAATAGAATAATTAGTGAAAGCAAGACCTCCTCTTAATTAAGGGGAGGTCTTTTTGCTATTATGGAAAAAATCTTGATCTGAAAATTGTATCCACTGATTTTGAATTTAGAAGGCTGAAATATCGGATTCTTAAGACTTTATTAATCCGCTTGCTTTATTATTCAAAAAATGATATTTTTGTTTTCATGTCATTTCTTGACATAGGTCTGCTGTTACTCAAACGGTAGATGATTTCCCCGGGAAATAAGATTTGTTTTAAAACAGAAAAACATGAAACAACAGGAGGATTTTTATTTTTGAATAACAAAACAATGATCAAAGGGCTTAGACGCCTGATGATATCTACAGCTCTTTCAGGAGCTTTATTTTTGTTGCTATCACTTACTACAACTACAATGGTGCATGCCGAAAACTGTACGCATGAGGAATATGCATGGGTCACGCTTGTTAATCCTACATGCAGTAAACCCGGTAAAAAAGCTAAAATATGCCAGCGTTGTGAAGCGGTCTTGGAAACAGAAAACATAGAAAAAACCGAACATCAGGGAAAGTGGGAGAAAACTAAAGAAGCCACATGTTCCGAAACAGGTGTTAAGTCATACGTCTGCAAGAATTGCAATACAACAATAAAAACAGAAGCAATACCTAAAAAGAATCATTCATTTGCCTGGACTACAACGAAGAATGCTACATGTAGGGAAAAGGGAACTAAAGTGCAGCAGTGTTCATACTGTGGCGCAATAGGAGAAACAAAATCCATACAGAAACAGAAGCATAAGTATAAATGGGAGAAAACAAAGAATGCCACTTGCTCAGGTGCCGGGATGTCTAAACAAAAATGTAAGGAATGCGGCTATGTAAATGCCACAAAAGCTGTAGCAGCCACAGGTAAACACAAATATGGAAAATGGTCCATTAGAAAAATTGCAGTTGATGGCAGAGCAATAAAAGTCACACAGATGCGCACGTGTAAAGACTGCAAAACTCATCAACAGATTGCGAGTGGTACAACAGCGGCATTTTCTCAAAAGCATGACAAATCAAAATATTACTACAAATACACTCAGAAAAGCGGAAGAATAGTGCTACTCTGTTCTGAATGCCACCAGTCGGTTACAGGAAAAATAACCGGTACGACAATTCAATTTACCAAGCCAAGGAAAGATAATTCAAAGTGTACATCTAAAACATGGAAGACAGTTTCTGATATTAATAACTGAAAATTCCGTGATAAATGTTAGCTTTTTTATAATAAGCAGATGTACGGGACAAAAGTGATTTTTGTCCCGTACTGATGATTTTTTCAGGATTAAAAATATAACCTTGAAATGCCGGTAATTACAAATTTATAATTAAAGGAGAATAATAGTTGAAGAACTATGAAGATTTATGTTTTACAGACGATTTCATGTTTTGTAAGATTTTACAAGAAAATGAGGATCTCTGTAAGGAACTTACGGAATTAATTCTGGGGCGTAAGATAAGAAGGATAGTCAAAACTGAAAAACAGAAGGCAATCCAGATAGCTCCGGATGGACATGGTGTCAGGTTTGATGTGTATTTCACAGATGATGAAATGAATGTCTATGATATTGAAATGCAGAAGTCTGATACTAAGGAACTTCCTCTAAGAAGCAGGTACTATCAAGGGATGATTGATCTTGATTTCCTTGCTGCAGGAAAAGAGTATAAGGAATTACCGCATAGCTATGTGATATTTCTCTGCAAATTCGATTTGTTTAAGCGTGGTTATCATAAGTACTCATTTGTTCCTAAATGCAAAGAAGTAGAAAATCTATTACTGGATGATAAGACTGATAGAGTATTTATTTGCTCCGGTGGTGATAAAAATGATGTTTCGGACGATATGAAAAATTTCATTGATTACCTCGCCGGAATTACGACAAACAGTGATCTTGCTTGCAGATTAGAGGAAAAGGTTAAAGAAGCGATTGAGAAGAGCAGATGGAGGAAAGAATATATGACACTCCAGGAAATGATGCAGGATGAATTTGAAGAAGGCAAGAAGCAGGGCATAGAACAAGGAATAGAACAAGGGACGGATAGGCATCTTATAAATCTAATTTGCAAAAAGTTGTGCAAGGGGAAGGATATCGAAACTATTGCAGATGAAGTTGAGGAAGACCTTGCTGTTGTTCGTGCTATCTGTGATATTGCCGGTGGCTATGCTCCAGATTATGATGTGGATGCTATCTATAATGCATTAAAAGCAAAAGAAAAGTTGCCTGTCTGAGATATTGTAAAACTGCCATAGACTTCTATTCACAGCAAGTATACTTGCAAAAATTATTAAAGGCCGATGAAACTTATTAAAAGCGACTAATTCAGTTGATGATGGAATTAGTCGCTTTTTGCTTACTTTCGTATATAGTTGAATAAAAATAATAATAGTAATACAATATCCGTAAATAACGATATTCATGTGGAGGAACTTATGACAATAGGGCAAAGAGTGTTTCATCTTCTGGAAGAAAAGAATATGACGCAAAGAGAGTTTTCAAAGAGAACCGGAATTGCAACCACAACAATCAGTGATTGGAGAAAGAAAAATACTAATCCGGGATCGGATAAGATTATGTGTATATGTGCTGCTTTGGAGGTTTCCCCGGAATATTTGCTTTCCGGAGTTACAGAGGATAGCGAGAGGGGAAGGAGCGTGGATTATATGGTTATTCCCAGCGGAACAAAAGAGAGAGAACTGATTGAGACTTTTAATGATATGGATTGGCTCGACAGGGAGCATTTGCTTGATTATGCTAAAAAGATACATGCAAGAACATTAAAGGATGAAAACTTTATGAAAGAAAAACGTGATTCTATGGAGAAAATCGCTGAGTTTTGCAATATAGAAATGTTCATGGATTCATCGTTCCAGGGAGAACCTACTCTTGCAGTGCATTATATTGATGATGATGTAACTGGGGATATAGATATTGAGAACGAAATAGTAAGAGGTGAGTTTTCAATGTATGTACTTCCTGTTATTAAGGAGTGGCTTAGTGATAATAAAAAGAGACTGCTGAAAATGTGGAAAAACAAAAGAATAGAATTGTTACCGGATTGGGAGTAGATGCTCCTAAATATAGATTATTTCAATGACAAAGCCCCATATTTGGCGTATAATATCCCTATAGAGTTACATGCTCTATGGGGATTTTCTTATGAGTTTATACTGAATGAAAAAAGTTGGTATCTGGGGGCATATTGTATTCTGATTTATTAGCGGCAGCGCGCCCGGATTATGGGCGATATGCCGCTTTTTTGATGGGCGATAGATGAGAGATTAGTTGTTATGGAGAGGAGATAAAAGACATTGTGTCTTTAAGGAAACAGCATGAGAGTAGTATTGCATATGGGGGATCCGTATACTTTGGAAAATCCTTGCTCTAAGCGAATGAACGTTATTGCTGCTGAGTTAAGGAAACGAAACCATGATGTGGTTATTTTAGCACCAGATACTCCTGGAGTAGATAGAGTTGAAGGGGTTATATATTGTAAGACGCCTCCTTTAAAAAGAAAAACAACAATAAATAGATTAACTAATCAAGTATGCTTGGCTTTAAGCTCGTTACATAATGGAAAAAGAATAAGGGATGTTGATGTTGTATTAACGACATGCCCCCCACCACTTATAAATATAGCAGGAGAAAGAATTGCTAAAATACATAGGGCAAAACTAATTTATGATGTTAGGGATATTTGGCCCGATGTTGCGCTTGAGATGGGGAGCTTTTCTAATAATAGTATATATGCTAAAGTGTTTGCTTTTATTAGAAATTATATGCTTGATCATGCTGACTTGATTACGGCCGTAAGTGATGGAAAAGTAGAAAAATTGAGAAAATATAATCAAGAGAAAAAAATAATAAATATTCCAAATGGATTTAATCTGTCTTTTTATAATTTGGAATTAAATCAAGATATTTATAAAAATATTAAGGCTAGAGGAAAAACCATTTGTACATATGTTGGGAATATTGGCTTGGCTCAAGGACTGGAACAACTTATCTATTTGGCTGAAAAGTGTTTGAATGAAATTAGTTCTATTCAATTTTTGATTTATGGCTCCGGAGCAGAAGAGGAAAAGCTTAGGGATTATGTATCAAAAAAAGGGTTAAAAAATATTTCCTTTGAAGGACGACTACCAAACAAGGATATGAGAACTGTTCTGGAAGCATCTGACATTATTTTTGTGTCATTGGTTAATGCGAATTTGAAAGATAGCGTACCTACAAAATTGTATGAAGCATTAGGAGTTGGATGCCCAGTGTTCCTTGTGGCTGAGGGAGATTCTGTTTCAATATTACGTGATGTGAATTTGGGAATAGATGCAATTCCAAATAATAAAGAGGATATTTGGCTTAAGTTTAAAAAAATGTTTTATACATTAGACAGTATTAAGGAAAACAAGATAAGTGCGATTAATAAGATACATAATGAGTATTCTCTCCAAAAATCAGCAAGAATAATGGTGGATGAAATGGAACAAATGGTAAGTGGAGATGAAGCTATCGAAATACTATTGGACAATAATAAAGCTTAAACCAATCCAAATTCTATACCAAGTACGCTATAGGATCTTTGGGTATAAAGGTGGTAATTATAAAAAAACATATAGCCTATCAGATAGTATTAATATTTCTATAAGCTCATTGGATGAAGATGAAGAGTATGTTCAGCGGTTTATGCCAGAGGAGCTTTTAAAGAATCGAATATGGCTTCTTAATGACATGGAAGTTTGGGAGCGAGGGAAATGGCAATACATATCTAAAACACATTTGTGGAATTTTAATCTCCATTATTTTGAGTTTGGTATTGCACTTGCAGTTAAGTACAAGCAAACTCTCGAATCAAAATATTATGAGAAACTAAAGGAAATGTATTGTGATTGGCACAATACATGTTTCAACTCTTTTCAAGGAGATGCATGGCACCCGTATACAATATCACTAAGATTAAAGAATGTATTGATTATTTATGAATTATTGGAAGATGAAAAGGATGATTGGTTTAATGAAGTTTATAAAGATATAACAGTACAATACGAATTTTTAAAATGTAATCTAGAAAAAAATTTGATGGGCAATCATTTCTTTGAGAATCTAGTTACTTTATGCATATGCGCAACCTTTTTAAATGATGAAAAATACAAAAATATATTCTTTAGAAATTTGCTTAAACAAATTGACGAACAGATTTTAGATGATGGTATGCATTTTGAAAGAAGTTTTATGTACCATAATCTAATTTTAGAAGATCTTATTAGGTTATATAAAATTAGTAGTATTGAAGTTAGAGAGGTATTAAAAAATAAAATCAAGCTTATGCTTGAATGTATCATGGAGTTTGAGAAAGAAAATAGGATACCGGCATTTAATGATTCAGCGTCAAATGTTTCGAAGAAAAAATCTCAATTAATTAGTGCTGCTAATTCGGTTGTAGATATAAGGATTTTGGGCAAGAACCAATTACCAAAAGGTGGATTTTACAAATTAGAGAAGTACTTAATGACTGTGTTTGTAGATGCAGGTGATTTCTCGCCGAGGTATATATCAGGGCATGGACACTGCGATATGTTGAGCTTTGAATTGTTCTATGATCAAGCCCCTATTTTTGTAAATGCAGGAACATATCAATATCAATCTGAGTATAGGCATTACTTTAGAAGTACCATGGCTCACAATACCTTGAAAGCAAAGGGCGTAGAACAATCAGAAATATGGGGAGAGCATAGAACGGGAAGAACAGCCAAAATAGTACGGAAAAAGATAGATGAAAACTCTATTAAAGCAGAAATGACTGATTATAAAGGAAACAAGTTAAAACGATTTATTTCTGTTAATAATAATGGAGTCGTTATAAAGGATAAAGCAACAGTACCTTTCGTAAGTTATTGGCATATCCATCCTGATAATGTGGTTAGCCAAAAATCAAAAAGTGAAATTGAAATAACATCAGTTCATGGACTGAAGATTTTGCTGATTGCGAATAGTGGAATATTTGTTGATGTTTCAAATGAAAATAAATATTCTGAGGAGTTTGGGATATGCTTGAATTTGCCAACGTTTGCTTCTGATTCTGAAGAGGTAAGCATACAAATAGTATAGGGGAGTAAGATGGTTAATGTAATTGGATTAGGATACATTGGATTACCAACAGCACTTATGTTAGCATCTCATGGAATTGAAGTTGTTGGAACTGATTATAACAATGATATAGTTGCATTATTGAGATCAGGAAAAACATCGTTCAAAGAAAAAGGATTGGATGAGTTATACAAAAAAGCTGTTGAAGCTAATATAAAGTTTACCAATGAATATCAGATTACAGATATCTACATAATTGCGGTTCCTACACCATATGATAAGTTCACTAAAAAGGTTGATCCATGCTATGTGATTACTGCAATAAAATCGGTTTTAGATGTTTGTCCTAAAGGTGCTACGATTGTTATAGAGTCAACGGTTTCACCAGGAACAATCGATAAATATGTACGACCTACAATAACAGAAGTGGGGTTTGAAATTGGAAAGGATATTCATTTGGTGCATGCACCTGAGAGAATCATTCCGGGGAATATGATTTATGAGCTTATTCATAATAATAGGACAGTAGGTGCAGATGATATTGTTGTTGGAGAGCAGATAAAGAATCTTTATTCATCATTTTGTCAGGGAGAGATAGTGGTAACAGATATTAGAACTGCCGAAATGACAAAAGTCGTGGAGAATACATATAGGGCTGTAAACATTGCTTTTGCAAACGAATTGGCAAAGATATGCAGATATGATGGATTGGATGTCTATGAAATTATAAAGATATGTAATATGCATCCTAGAGTAAATATACTTCAACCAGGACCGGGAGTTGGTGGGCACTGTATATCAGTTGACCCATGGTTTTTGGTTGGAGATTATCCACATTTAGCTAAAGTTATTGATGAATCTATGAAAACAAATGACGGTATGCCGGATTTTGTACTAAATCGTATATATGAAATCATGCAAGAAAACAACTTGACGGATTTTTCTAGAGTTGGTTTGTATGGATTGACGTATAAAGAGAATGTCGATGATATGCGAGAGAGTCCAACACTTCAATTACTTGAAAGTCAAAAAAGACATCTGTCGAAAGGGCTGAAAGTATATGATCCATTTGTTGTACAAGATGTAGTTGAAAACCAATACCATAATCTAGATGAGTTTTTAGATGGTATAGATTTAGTTGTAATTATGGTAGCTCATGATGAGATAAAAAATAGACTGGATATTTTAAAAGAAAAGATTGTTTTTGATACTAGACATATTTATAAGGGAGACTGCTATAGCTTATGAAGCAACTTTTTTTATCTGTAAAAGACGGTTCTGTGAATTTAATAGAGACTCCTCCTCCAACAGTAAAAGATAATACAGTAGTTATTGAATCAATGTATTCTGTTATATCTGCAGGAACAGAGCGAATGTTGGCATCTTTTGGTAACAAAAATTTAGTTCAAAAGGCACTTGAAAGACCTGATCAGGTTAAGAAAGTGACAGAAAAGATGTCTACAGATGGTGTGTTGACAACATTAGAAGCTGCATTTGGGAAATTGAAGGATCCCATGCCTATGGGGTATTCGGCTGTCGGAAAAGTGGTCGAGGTGGGTAGAGGTGTAACAGGAATATGTGTTGGAGATATTGTTGCAGCTGTAGGGCAGGCTTACCATAGTGAAATTAATAGAGTTGGTAAAAATATGATTGCCAAAGTACCTGATGAGATTACAGATATTAGGCAATGCGCTTTTGCGGCTCTTGGAGGAATTGCTCTTGAAGGTATACATCAAGCGGAGATTATGCCGGGGGAATCAGTAGCTGTTATAGGATTGGGGTTATTAGGGCATATTACTGCAAGAATATTATATGCATATGGTTGTGATGTTATTGGCTTTGATGTAGCAGATAAGACTTTGGAAGGTACCAGACTTAAAGCTTTTATAAGATCAGATGATGATAATGCAGCTGATAAAGTTAAAAATCTCACTTATGGTAGAGGAGTGGATAAAGTAATAATTACTGCGTCAACTGATTCAAATGGACCTATTGATTTGGCTGAAGCTATTACAAGGGACAGGGCAGTTATTACGATGATTGGCGTTACACGAATGGAACTAGATCGCCGATCATTTTATCAGAAAGAATTAAGCTTTAGAATTGCAAGATCATATGGTGCAGGAAGATATGATAGTTCATATGAAGAGGATGGGGTTGATTACCCTATAGGTTATGTGAGGTTTACCGAGGGGAGAAACGTAGAGGAATATTTAAGACTTCTTGCAACTGATAGATTGGATATTTCAGATATTATAACTCATGAGTTTTCATTTGATAATGCGACAAATGCGTATGAAATGATAACGAAGAATCAAAATAAAGAAAACTATATAGGGGTGTTGCTTAAATATGATTTTGATGCGACAAAGTATGAAAGCACTATAATTCGAAGTAAAAAAGTAAAAATAGGTAATGGAAAAATAAATGTTGGAATGATAGGAGCCGGATCATTCGCGAGAAGCGTTATTTTGCCAACAATGAAAGATAATGGGAAGTATAATTTTGTAGGACTTGCAACAACCGGTGGAACTTCAGCAGCGCAAGCAAGTGCGACATATTCATTTAATTATATTACAAGCGATTATAAAAAACTTCTAGATGATAAAAGTATTGATTTAATAGTTGTTTCCACTCAACATAATAGTCATGCTAAATTTATTATTGAAGCGCTTGAGGCGGGAAAAAATGTTTATTGTGAAAAACCGCTTTGTTTAATGAGACATGAATTAGATGAAATAGAGCAAGCATATCATAAGTCACAAAAGGAACTATTCTGCGGATTAAATAGGAGACATGCGCCACTTATTCAAGAAATTAGAAAAGAACTTAAAACTGATAAGATACCTGCAGTTTATGTGTATACTGTTAATGCTGGCTTTGTTCCTGCTGATCATTGGACTCAGAATGTAAAAAAAGGTGGGGGCAGAATAATTGGCGAGGCGGTTCACTTTATTGATACTATACAAAGCCTTGATGGAAGCAAGATAGATGGGATAAACATAGAATATGCTGATAATAGTGCATATCCAATGAATGATAATGCTATTATTACGCTGAAATTTCAGTCAGGAGCAGTTGGCAATGTAATATATACATCTATGGGGAGTAAAAGGTATCCTAAGGAAACATTGTGCGTCTTTAGTAGTGGAGGTGTATATGAATTAAGAAATTATACTTCATTAATAAAGTATACAAGCAATAAAAAAAGTACTATAAAACTAAAACAGGATAAAGGTATAAAAATGGAATATGAATATATTTATGATGTAATAAATAATCACCGTAATAATAATTCCATTATATCTATAATAAGTTTGCATAAAAGAATATTTGAGACAATAAAGAATTAAATATTGAATATGAGTTCTGAGAAAAAGGATTATGAACATAAATAAGAATATCGTCAAAGTAATGCGTTTTTCGCAGTTGTATGGAATTAGAAGAACAATAATTAAAGTTGCAGGAAGGACAAGAAATACAAAACTACATTTTTTTTTTCCAAGGAAAAAGGTGCCTAAAAATGTTTCATTAATTGGATGTGGCCAATATGGGTTCGCTACTATTTCGTACTTTTTATATAAATATAAAGGCTCGTGTTTTTTAGAATGCTATGATATAGATAGAGAAAATGCGTTATCAACTGCAGATTTTTGGGAATACACTATGGTTGATAATTGGCGTGATTTGCTAGAAAATCCGTTGTGTAAATATGTTTATATTGCGTCTAATCATTATACGCATACAGACTATGCTATTGAGGCCATTAAACAAGGAAAAGTTGTTTACTGTGAAAAGCCAATTGCTGTTAATCAAGAGCAACTTAATCGCTTAGTAAGTACAATTAATAAGTATGATGCAAAGATTTATTTTGGGTATAATAGACCTTTTTCAAAAGCTGTTGAGGATCTGGTACCATTTATAAAAAATACTCATATGCCAGTATCAATGAATGCATTTGTAGCAGCTCATAAATTAAATAAATGCCATTGGTATAATAATCCACAGGAAGGAACCAGAATTTGTGGCAATATGGGCCATTGGATTGATTTGGCTATGTATTTTTTTGAATGTAGAGGTTTTGTACCTAATCGTTACGAATTAAGTGTTACGTGTGCGGATATTAATGATCCGGATGATAATGTAACAGTTAGCTTTATGACAGAATATAAGGATTTGGTTACTATTACACTATCTTCAAGAGCAGAACCATTCGAAGGAATAAATGAGACTATAAATATTCAGGTAGGTGATTTGATATCTAAAATAGATGATTTTAGATATCAAACCATATGGTATCAGGATAAGATGAAAATAAAGCGATATAGACCAAAAGATGTTGGACATGCTAAATCTATATTGCAACCATATTTTATAAATTTGCGAGATAATGCAACCGTAGTTTATTCAACAAAATTAATGCTTGCTATTAAAGATATGGTTATAAATAGAGAAGATAAAAAAGTCTTTTATTTAAAATGATAAGAAGAGAATATGGGGGGAATAATAAGTTGCCAAACGTGAGAGTCTTGGTAATTTCTGATGGGCACATGCTACGCACGAAGGATGGTTTAGTATGGAGTCAAAGCGTATATGACTATGCGTTTTATGCAAGATATGCATATGTTTTTGATGAAGTTCTTGTCGCTGTTAGAATAGTAGATATTAATTCATTGGATCATGAGGGATATCCATTGCTATGCAGTGGGCCTAAAGTTTCTTTTTTAAAAATAGATGATTTTACTGGGGTAATAGGATATTTAAGAAATTTTTTTAAAATTAGAAACCATTTAACAAGTAATAAGGGGGCGTATGATTGTGCGATAGTGAGAATGCCAAGTATTATAAGTAATCAATATGCATGTTTTTTGATGAAAAATGGGATTCCAACTGCATTAGAAATTGTTAATGATCCATGGATATATTATGAAAATTTTCTTTTGAAATTATACTTGACATATACACAAAAGTATTTTTGCATGAGAGCGATTGGAGTATCATATGTATCTGAGTATGTGTTACAAAGTCGATATAAGTGTAGAGCGCTAAATACAAATAGTGATAATTGTTTTTTTACAGAATCTTATTCTTCTGTATATTTGACGGATGATTGCTATTTTTTTCCAAAGATATATGAAAAAAAAGAAAAATATCGATTTATACATGTTTCAAATTCAATTAATTCCTATAATAAAGGACATATGGAAACCATAGACATTATCGCGGGTCTGAATAAAAGAGGAATCAATAGTACAGTGAAATTTATTGGTGATGGGTGTTGGGTTGACAAATATGTTGAGTATGCGAAAAAAATGGGAGTGGCCAATAAGGTGGATTTTGTTGGTAGAGTTTCTGGTAAAGATAAAATTGCAAAATTACTACATGAAGCGGATGTTTTTTTACTACCAACGCATGGCGAGGGGTTACCTAGAGTTTTGTTAGAGGCAATGGCAGCTGGTACTGTATGTGTAGCAACTAAAATAGGCTCTATTATTGAGATACTGGATGACGATCAGATGGCAAAGAAAGGAGATACATCAGAATTTATAGCAAAAATCAGGGAATTGCTAAATAATCCGGATAGAATGAGTGTTTTGAGTGTAGAAGGTTATAAAAAATCAAAAAGATATCACAATAAAGTTTTACAAACACGGCGTAATAGATTTTATCAGAAGCTGAGAAATGAATTAGGAGAAAGCTGAATGATTGTTTTTTTTACATTTATTGCTATGTTGATTATTGCAATGTTAGCGTATTCATTATCTTCATATAAGTTTTTTTCACTTACATTTTTGTCATCAGCTATGTTTGTATGTGTTTTACTTTT
The DNA here is from genome assembly GCF_000703165.1 of Butyrivibrio sp. AE3004. NCBI lineage: Bacteria > Bacillati > Bacillota > Clostridia > Lachnospirales > Lachnospiraceae > Butyrivibrio > Butyrivibrio sp. AE3004. Next base: position 2,533,876 of record NZ_JNLQ01000002.1, on the reverse strand, counting down.
GTACTTTGTATTCTTTGAGTATTTAGGAAAAGATATTACATGGAAAACATCGTTTGTGTTGATTGGGGCAGAGCTTTTTATAGCAATTGGAGAAATTTTAGCAAGACCTAGAGTGTATATTAGTGATGAAAGCTTGGAAAAAACTAGAGCCTCCATAGTAAAAAATAGAGAATTCTTCGGAAATCAATTGATTTATGTATCATCGATACAAATATTATTCACATCAATATTTGTATATATAGTTGCTGGGGTTAGATATATGCGACTTTATAGAATAACAAAAGAAAGTGGAGTAAATGTTAATTTTTTTTCTTTGATCTCAAAGGCAAGAATACTATATATTTCTGGTGAAATAGAATTTGGACCTATATTAGCGGCAGGGTACTATATTACCCAATTAATAGGATATATTTACGTATATTATTTTATGATAAATTTACTTATAACTAAGAAAATTAGGGTTGCGCTTCTATTTCCAGTAGTGGGATATTGTTTATGCATTGTTTCAACTACAGCGAGAACAGAGTATATTAAATTGGCATGTGCATTTGTTGTTTCATATTTGTCATATTGTATATATACAAGTATCAATAATATTAATATATTGAAAATTGGTAAATGGGCATTTGTTTTTGGTGCATTTTTCTTTGGATATGGTTTTGCTGTTCGTGGGGTAAGGATGGGGGCAGGGGTGGAGGCTGTAGGAAAGAACATTGTAGCGTACTCTTGTTCAGCTATTTATGGAATTGACTATTACCTGAATCATCCATGGAGAGAGAACCAATATTTTGGAAAATATACGCTTGATGCCATATATTCATTAGTTGGAAAGCATCCTTCTGTGGGATTTGAACCTTTTTTCTTTATGAAAAATGCTAAAAGTAATATATATACTGCTTTAGTGCGGCCTATACAAGATTATGGGATTTTGTTGATGTTATTTTCTAGAAGTCTTTTGGGATTTGTTTGTGCGAAGTTACAAGGAATCTATTTACATACAAATATTAATTCTAAATGGTATTTATTTTGGTATATAATCGAATGTCATGTGTTGTATATTTTTTTACTAATGCCTATCGGAGATAAAACCTCCATAATCCTTCTAAATCCTAAGTATTTAGTTGAAATTATAGTTGCATATATCATTATCATTTTTTTTGGAATGGATAACGGACAAATAGTGAATAAATGAGGTTTGTAAATGAGAGTATGTACTATTATTGTGACTTATAATAGAAAAGAGATGCTTTTAAGATGTATAAAAGCATGTCTTTCTCAGACGTTTTCTACAGATATATTAATATATGATAATCATTCGACTGATGGTACAGGAAAATATCTAAAACAGGCAGGTATAATAGATAAGAGGAATGTTATTTATTATTATGCAAAAGAAAATTTAGGTGGAGCGGGTGGTTTCTCTACTGGATTAAAGATGGCTTATGAAAGAGAATATGATTTTTTTTGGTTAATGGATGACGATGGATACCCAGCGAATGATAGATGTTTGGAAATGTGCTTTGATTCATATAATAGTTTAAAAAATGATGATGTTATATTGAATTCTGCAGTTGTATGCGATGATTATGAGACGCTTTCTTTTGGTACGGGGGGATTGAAAACGATTACAGATCTAATTGCTAATTCACAAAAAGGGGTTTATAGAGATTTTATATCACCATTTAACGGAACTTTGTTATCTAAAAATGTTGTAAGAAAGATAGGATTTCCTAGGGGAGATTTTTTTATAAAAGGAGATGAAACAGAATATATTCGACGAGCTCAAAGCAAGAATGTATGTTTGTTTACTTCAGTTAATTCATTGTTTGTTCATCCTAAACTTTGCTTAGAAAGGAAAAGGGTATTATTTTTTACGTATGAATATGCGGAAGAGTCTTTTTGGAAGGAGTATTATCATACGAGAAATTATGTGTACATATATAAAAAATATTATGGTAAACAAGTGTTGATGAAGCATTTTGTGAGAACTATGCTCAACTGTTTGACTTATAAAAACGATAGGAAAAAAAAACGAAGATATGCTCTTAAAGGATTGATTGATGGTATTAGAGGGAATTTTACTAATATAGATATAAAGACTTGATATTTTGAAAGCAGTTTTTGACAATAGATGAGAAATATACGAAAAAACTATATTTATAATTTAATATATGAAGTGTTTATGCTAATAGTTCCAGTAGCAGTTACGCCTTATGTTTCAAGGAGTTTGGGAGTATTTGCTACTGGTTTATATAGCTACAAATTTTCTATTGTAACATATTTTGTCATGTTTTCTTCTTTAGGATTTCCAAGATATGCGCAAAGAATTGTAGCAAAATATCAAGGTAATATATATATACAGTCAAGAATATTTTATGAAATTATTATAGCTAGAATAATTCCAGTAGTAATATCTTTATTTTTTTATACTGGATTTGTTTTTTGTTTTGGCGAAAAGAATAATAAACTCTTTTTGATATTGATGATTCATATTGTTGCGTCTGCATTTGATATAACCTTTTTTTTTCAAGGAAATGAGTTTTTTGGTACTGTAGTTGTAAGGAATATACTAATAAAATCTATTGGCTATTGTCTTATATTTGCAACAGTAAAAAATGAATATGACGTAAATAAATATGCAGCTATACAAGCACTAATCGTGTTAGCAAGCAATGTTTCGTTATGCTTTTGCTTAGCTGGTAAAATAAAGAAAGTTCCATTAATTCAAATACATCCACTTAGGCATATACATGGTTCATTTATATTGTTCCTTCCAACAATAGCTACATCTGTTTATACTTCCTTGGATAAAACATTACTAGGAATTATCACAAAAAGTAATTTTGAAAATGGAAATTATGAGTATGCTGAATATTTAGTGAAAATGTCTTTGACAGTTATTACTTCTCTTGGATCAGTGATGGCAGTCAGAAATGCATATGAATATGAGAAAGGCAATATCGATATAGTATTAAAAAATATAAATAATGCAATCCGTTTTACAATGATGGTTGGAATACCTTTTACTATGGGGATTCAAGTTATAGCAGATGGATTTGTTCCATGGTATTTAGGAGAAGGGTATAGTAAAGCTGCGGTTATTATGAAAATAATGGCGCCTTTAGTTATCATAATTGGAACTAGTAATGTAATTGGAATACAATACTTGATTCCAATAGGAAAAGATAAAGTATTTACCATAAGTATTGTTACTGGGGCATTAATCAATTTTATATTGAATATAATACTTATCCCAAAATTGATGAGCTATGGTGCCGCCATTGCTTCTGTAATCGCCGAAGCTACTATTACAGCAATCATGATTGTTTGCTCTAAATGTGTCATAAATGTATTGACTGTACTTCGTCAGTCATGGAAATATGCATTAGCAGCAGTGATTATGTATAATGCATGCGCATATTTAGAGCGAAGGATTACATATGGAGTATTAAGTACAATAGGTGTTATTATGATGGGCCTATTTATTTACTTAACATGTTTATTATTTTTTAGAGATGATTTTTTTAACTATAATTTATCCAAGATTCGAGAATCAATAAAAAAGCATTTTTAGAAAGAAGCTGTTTAAGATTTGTTTGAGAAATATTTTTGCATATTCAAAGGTTAATCAATTTTGGGGATACTGGTATTTTTATAAGTGGGTATTCCCTAGAAGTGCTGAGATAATCCTATGGGAGAATTATGCAATAAATAAGCTCGGGGAATGCCAAGATAGTGCTTGCGTATAAATGATTTTTATATAATTAGTTTTTTTGAAAGGTGCAGTTGGATTTCAGTATTATATTTGTGGTGTTTGATTGATGTTGTAGTAAAAGATGATGAAATGTAAAAAATGTTGAGGTTACAATGATGGAAAATAAAGTAAGTGCTATAGATTTTCTAAAACTATGGTTTGCTATTGGGATTATGGGATTACATACAAATGTACTGAATGTATTCAATAGTTCAGTACAATATTATGTGACGAGACTATGGTTTAGGGAGGGGTTCCTTTCTTTTTTATTGCTTCTGGGTATTTTTTTGAAAAAAAATTATTGAATTCAGATTATGTGGACAGATATAGTACTTTAGCATCATATTGTAGAAAAATGATTTTGCCAATAATTGTTTTTGGAGGGCAAGGACTTTTATGGCAAATAATAGTAGATGTATATAAAAAAGAGTACACGAAAATCATAATTGATATTCATGATTCTTTTTTTTTACAAAGAGGAGGAATGTGGTTTTTATCTTCTTGCATTATAGCAGCAATTTTTGTTGTCAAAATGCATAATAAGTTGCTTTTATTAGAGGTATTTAGTGCGTTTGGTTATGCTTTTGCGCTTTTATGTAATACATATTTTTTTATTATAGAGGGAGGAGAGTTTGAAAAAGGAATAAATATTTACCTGGATCGATTTGTTTCGGCAAGAAATGGTTTTTTTGTGGGTATTCCTATTTTTTTATTTGGCGTAATAATCGCAAAGCAAGAAAAGAGAATGAAGGAAATTCAATGGGGGAAACTTTGGGGACAATTATTATTACTAAATTTTTTATATATAATTGAAATATATAGACTAAAGGGATTGAATTACCAAGATGATTGTTCGTTATTTATATTATTGCCCCCATTGGCAGCTCTTGTTTTTTTTATTGGAAATAAGATAACAATGCCATATTCGATATCATTGTCAAAAAAAATGAGAATCTTTAGTAAATATATATTTTGCTACCATACTTTTTTTAATACTTATATTGGTGGTGTATTATATCATTTTACGAAAAATGGTATGATTCAGTTTTTGTATGTAAGTTTGTTGTGCATAGTTATTTTTATATTCTCAGAAAACAAAAAGATAAAAATTTTAAAATCTTTAATTCCATGAATGAAATAGGGAATAAAAGACAATTGGAAAATGAATTTAATTGTGTAAGTTCGTAAAAGGATAGTAAATGGATTATTACTACTTATAGAGATGTTATTTGTGGGGGTGCGTTTTGGGTAGAATAGTAGGTTGAAAAATATTTATGAGAAGAATAATAGTTATTTTTGGGACCAGACCAGAAGCAATAAAGTTGAGTCCACTTATAAAAGAATTGAAGGGAAGAAATAGTATAGAGGTAAATGTATGTGTTACTGGTCAACATCGTCAAATGCTTGATCAGGTTTTGAGGGCATTTGGTATAATTCCTGATTATGATTTATCTATAATGAAGGAAGGGCAGAATCTTTTTGATATTACAAGCAAGGTATTTGATGGTGTCAGAACCGTATTAGAATCTGCCAACCCTGATATTGTATTAGTCCATGGAGATACAACGACAACATTTGCTACAGCGTTAGCATGTTTTTACTTGAAAATCCCGGTTGGGCATGTAGAGGCAGGTTTACGTACATACAATATTTATTCGCCGTATCCGGAAGAATTTAACAGACAAGCAACAGGCATTATCGCAAAGTATAATTTTGCACCGACAGAAAAAGCAAAAGAAAATTTGTTACGTGAAGGTAAAAATCCGAATAGCATTTATGTTACAGGTAATACAGCTATAGATGCTTTGAGAACAACCATTCGTGAAGATTACCAAAATAAATATTTAGAGTGGGCATTAGACAGTAGATTGGTACTTATTACTGCACATCGCAGGGAAAATCTCGGAAAACCAATGCATAATATGTTTAAAGCTATACGACGTGTATTGGATGAACATCCGGATGTAAAAGCTATATATCCTATACATTTAAATCCGGTAGTTAGAAAAATAGCAGATGAAGAACTTGCAAATAATGACAGAATAAGACTTATTGAGCCCTTGGATGTAGTTGATTTTCATAATTTTATGGCTAGATCATATCTTATATTGACAGATTCAGGTGGAATTCAGGAAGAAGCACCTAGTTTAGGTAAGCCTGTATTGGTAATGAGAGATACGACTGAGCGACCTGAAGGTATAGCTGCAGGCACTCTGAAACTTGTTGGTACAGAAGAGAATTCTATTTATACAGAATTTACTAAGCTTTTGGATAACAAGGATATGTATGAAACAATGGCACATGCAAGTAATCCGTATGGGGATGGCCATGCATGTGAACGAATTGCGGATATATTGGAGTTTGGAGAGATAAGAAGCTAAACGAAATAATGGTTGCATGAAAAAGTGTAAGAAGGTTTTTTCGTTATGAATATTGTGTCTAAGAATATATATGCAATGTAAGTGTTGTTAACGAGTGATAATAGCCATATGTAATCAATTGTGAATGTTTCAAAATCAATTTACTTAGACTAAAAAAACATAAAAAACGTCTTTTTTTCTCACGATTCTGAGAACAATTAATTAAGGGATCTTTTTCCCTAAATAATGGTCAAGGAGAAAAATTATGAGAAAAAAAGAATATGTTAAGTCTGTTACTGATGTTTGTGCCGAGAATAATGATTTGGCGCATATCATTTCCCTGTTAAATGATAAAGTAAAAGATGCAGCAGACTATATCGAGAATTGCTATGACATTTACAATGAGAATGACGGAAGCATTTCGGATTTTGGTGAGCATGAATTGTTTTCGGATGTTGTAGTGTCGGGTTCGTTTGGAGTGCCTATAGATAATACTAATTATACGCCTTTGGATTCAATTCCTGAGCGCAGAGGAATATATCTTTTTCTTTTGAATGATACCGTAACTTTATCTAATGATAAAGTTATGGCATGGAATGGAGAAATCTACGAGAAAAAGAAAAAACGAGGGGCAGACATAAAGAAACAGTTTGTTGGTTCGAGTTTAAAAGTGGGACAGTGCTTTTACGTTGGCTCTGTTAGTTCCAAGTCATGCACGTTACGAAAACGTATGAAAGTGCATTATGCAGGAGATGATAAAAAGACAACATATAGCTTAAAGCTGAATAACGATGATAGGATATTTATTAGAGATAAATTGACAGTACTATTGTTTCCGCTGAAAGAGGAGTATGAGAAGCAAGGAGCTATTTTTCTACCGCTTGTTGAAAAAGAACTTCATTCTAGACTTAGGCCTGCAGCGGGAAAGAGCCGATAATTGTTGTAAGGGCTCATTTTTAAATAGGAGCGTGAATCAAGTGCATAAAAATAAACTGTTCGATATACCGGACTACAAGAAAATAAGAGTAATAGTTGATACTGATGCTGCTTGTGAGGCGGATGATCCGTTTGCGATAGCACATGCACTGCTTAGTCCTAAGCTTATAGTTAAAGGGATTATAGCTGAGCATTTTAAAGTGAAAGGTTCGATGCAGGAAAGCTATGATGAAATCATGACTATTCTTGCTGCGATGGAATTGGAAGTGCCGGTGCTTCATGGACAGGACGGACCTCTTAGTGAAGACGAAAAGGATTCAGAAGGTGCTGAGTTTATTGTTAAGGAAGCATTGAAAGAGGATGAGAAGTCGTTCTTTATCCTGTGTCAGGGAGCTATAACCAACGTTGCTAAGGCGATGAAAATCTGTCCCGAGATCAAGGATAGAATGACAGTTATCTGGATTGGGACTCATGGAGAAGCACCATGTAAGGCTCCTTTTACAGAATTCAATTCGGTTAATGATATTGAGGCTGCTAATTTTGTTTTGCAGAGTGGTGTGGATTTATGGCTTGTTCCATCTCATGTCTACATAACGATAAATGTCGGAATTGCAGAAATTCAGCGCAGGATAAAGCCCTGCGGAAAAATCGGTGAGCATTTGTTTAAAAATATGGTGGATTACAATATGTCAGAGGGAGCAGGATGGACGCAGGGTGAGAGCTGGTCACTTGGGGATTCACCTGCTATCGCGATTGCAATAAATCCCGGCTGCGGCCATTATCATTATGCAAAGGCACCGCTTGTGCTTGAGGACACTTCCTCTGAGGTAAAAGAGGATAACCCGGAGATCAGAATATACACGGACGTTGATTCAAGGTACATTCTTGAAGACTTCATAGCAAAGCTTGAACTATCATATAAGGTATAAAAGTAACAAAAAGGACAATATGGATTTTTTGCTGGCTTTTTAACCTAATCTCCCCTGAATTTATACCAAAGATTAGGTATAAATAGTGGAAGGATAAGAAAATAACATTTGTGGTAGATCCTCAGGCAGGTTGATTCTGTTTGAAGAAAGGATTCTGAAAAAGAATATGATTATCAGCGAAAGACTTTTTAAGATTATGGATGAAAAGGAAATTACTCAGATGGAGTTTTCACGAGCGACAGGTATAACCCAAAGTACGGTAGCGGATTGGAAAAGGAAGAAAACAAATCCGGCTGCTGATAAAATAATGCTGATTTGTGACGTGCTTAATATTTCACCATATGAGTTATTACAGGATTCTAAGCGGCTGAATGAACGAGAGATTGATTATTGTGTTATTAGTGAGGGCACGGATAAATATGAACTTCTCGTGGAATTTGACAGATTAGATAATAAGCAACGGGAAAGAGTAATGGGATTTATAAATGCGCTTAGTGGAGAGCACTAAAAAAGTATGGCACTAATAATTGACATTAGTGCTTTCTTTATTTATTATAAAACGTATATACGATATATGTAACGTAATAAATAAAGGAGGCGCAGAATGGGAGATATCAGTATTATTGCTAGAAAATTTGACGATGGGAAGCATGTTCAATATGGTTGGAGTGGAAATGGCGGATACTATAAAATGCTTGGATCTAAGCTTTTGGAGTGGTATACGGAACCTGAAAGTGTCGAGTATTTATTTGGATTAGGTCAGTTTTCCTTCTTGGGAGCTCCGGGGAGTGAGAATGGTGGCTATGGATGGCTGTTTACCACGGTTCCAACAGGGGAACCACATTGGGTTGGAACAACGGAGAGAGAAATCTTTAGTAGAATTGCGTTTATTGATTATGGTTATTTATATGATACGGATAATAAATGGTATTATGTCATTCCTGGACCTTTCAGAATTAAGGTTCCTTTGGAATATATAGACAAGCATTTGGATGAAAGAAGCTACGAATTTGATGAACGAAAGCATATAGAAAGAGAAGTTATAAAGCATATTTTTGAAGATTATTATATGAATAATGCGGAATTTAAAACTTTTATTGAAACTGAAATGGATGAGAGTGAATCGGATATATATATAAAATTGAAAGCAGAGGATTTTCCAATCCATGAGTTATTTGATCACTATAAGAAGGTGTTTTCATACTTCGATGACTGGGTTGTAATTGAAACGGATAAAGATAACTCTGAGATTAGCGAGATAATCATGCAAAAGCGCGCGGAAGAGCATGTTGAAACATGTTTATGGCGTAAGAGTTATAGCGGCAACGATTTATAGAAATTGCAAACCATCAAAATAATGGTAAAAATCGCTTTACAAACCATCATATTGATGGTTATATTAATAATATGAGAAAGAATAAATATGTCACACCAAATTCGATAAAGGCAAATGATGTTAAAGTATTAAGGGGCAAGCTCGGAATGACACAGGCGGAGTTTGCTCTTTTTTGTAATGTTTCAAAACCTACGATTGAAAGGTGGGAAACATCGGATAAAGAAATAACCGGGCCGGTGACATTGCTTGCGCAGATTGTTATGCTGCATCCTGATATTGCAGAGGAACTTGCTCTTCCGGAAAAAAAATATCCGATGAGGTTGTGGTATTACAATTGTGATACGGTATGCACAATAATTGATGTTGATACGATTAATCAGAAGGTACTAATTAAGAATTACACGAATAACCTGTTGTTTTGTGCATTTGGAAGAAATGAGCATCCATCCTTTAGCGATTATGAAGAATTTCTTAAATCACGTTGTTTTCCGGAAGAGCGTGATAAGATGAAACTGATACTTAAGGAATTGGATATACCTTTTTATGATCCACTTATGATTATTGAAAAGACAGATGGGAGAATGGCAGAAGATAATTTTTGGATAAAGATAGAGAGATAAGTGCATGATAGAACTGTATGATAAGGATAAAAGAAAGTCGTCAAAGGGGAATCAGCTAAAGGTTGAAAGGGATGGAATATGGTATAAGGCAGACTATACTGGTTACGAAGGCTTGACTGAGTATGTAGTCTCACATCTTTTGATGAAGAGTTCTTTAGATGCTTCGGAGTTTGTTACTTATGATCAGGAAGAAATAATCTATAAAAAGCAAGTGTACATGGGAGCATCAAGTAAAGATTTTTTGAAAGATGGTGAGCAGCTCATTACCTTGGAACGATTGTTTACAAACATATATGGTAGTGGCTTAAACAGTATGATTTATAAGACACATGAGCATGAGGACAGGCTTAGGATTATCGTAACTAAGACGGAGGAACTGACAGGGTTAAGGAACTTTGGTGTTTACATGTCTAAGATGATGGCTATAGATGCCTTCTTTTTAAACGAGGATAGACATACGCATAATATAGCAGTGATATTATGCTCTGATGGCAGCTATAGATATTGCCCTTTTTTTGATCAGGGTGCGGGACTTCTTGCAGATACCAAGATGGATTATCCTATTACCGGGGATGTGTACGAACTGATAGATTCAGTAGAATCGAAAACATTTTGCCAGGACTTTGATGAGCAACTTGATATTGCTGAGAAGATATATGGCTCACAGCTTAGGTTTACTTTTTCTAAAAAGGATGTTAACTCGATATTGGATAAGGCATATGGATATGAGCAAGCTGAGATAGAGCGCGTAAGGGATATTGTTTTTGAACAGATGAGGAAATATAGGTATATGTTTAAAGAGTAAGTCTTATAGGAACAAAATTGCATAAAGAATTTGATAAAAAATGATATTCATTAAACTATAGATTATCATACGCATTTTCGCGTACGAAGTCATGTGAAAAAATTAAGGATACATTATGGATTGGACTAATTATTTTGAACCTACAATTCTGCGAAGGGGCAGAGATTATTTTCATAAAGGAAAAGTGAAGGGCTTTGTACAGACTGAGGATGGCTGTATGGCGAGAGTTCTGGGGACCCATATTTATAATGTCCGGGTTACCGGACTGCGCTCAGGCTTTTTTCGCTTTTCATGTGACTGTGCATATGCACAGAAAGGTTACCGCTGCAAGCATATGGCAGCGGTAATGTGTTATTGGGAAAAGGAAAATACTGATCTTTCCATGGTAGGAGAGAGCTTTGAGTCCGACAAGGGGCGGACTTATTTTAATGTAAGGACGATTTTTGAAAATACTGATATCAGTTCAGAAACCATTGAAAAAGCTCATGAGCTTATAGATAGAGATGAGGTCGAGATAATCGATACGGATCTTTATTATTCAACCGGGTTTGAATCGTATTCAGGAGAGCTTGCCATAGATTTCAAGGGAAAGTGTATCAGCGAAGACGGGAAAGAGATTACTATCGAGGTATCCTTTAACAGATATCACATTACAGGTCATGGATGTAGTTATTTGCACAGGAACTTTAGCGACTATGGATATTATACGCCAAGATACGATACGCTTTGCGAGCACAGAGTGGCACTCCTTCTTCTTGCCGATAAATATATTGCAAAATATAATCCCGGAGATGATACGGATTTTGTTGGCAGCAGGATTCTCTCAGGTTATAAGAGGCTTACCGGTAACAGGAAAATAGAAGATAACGTAATTAAAAAGAAGATAATACGACTTTGCCCTAGGATCAGGTTATCCGGTATGGAGGAGAATAGGGAGCTGTCTGTATCTTTTAAAATCGGTATCGAAAAGCTCTATGTCTTAAAGCGTATTCCGGAGCTTATCTCTGCGAAAAAAAATCATGGCAGTATGAAGTTTGGAAAGAGCTATATTCTTTCTTTTATGGATAATGATTTTGATGAGAAGTCAGAAAAATACTATTCAATTATTGAAGCCGCTCAAAAAGAGATGGACTATTTAAGGGACAGATATGAAATGGGTCCCTACTATTATGATGATCCTTTTATGATAAAAGATCAGCTGACTCTTACAGGAGATCAGCTTGATATGTTCTATGATGCTTCCTTGGGTGAGACTTTGGAATTTGAAGGCTTTCTGCGTTCGGGAAACGGGAATGCAAAGAAACTCAAAATTGGAAGCAGCAAAGTTTCTGCGGATGTTTACATTAACAATATTTTGGACGATGATAAGGTATTTAGCGGCTTGTTTATAGAGGCGAAGATTCCGCTTATTTTCCGTGGTAAAGAGTATGACTACGCAATTGATGAGTCTAAGGGAATACTCACAAGGATAGAGTCTCTCTCACCAATGATGGAACTTTTATTGGACAATGCACACGACGGTGTTTCTGAATTTACGATTGGAAAAAAGCATGTTGCGGAGTTCTATTACAGGCTTCTTCCGCAGATGATGGAATGCTCTGATATAAACGTATTCGAGCCTGATGATGGTGATATTGACAAGTATTTGCCACCGGAGTGTAAGCTCACTTTTTATCTTGATGCAGATGAGGATCTTATAACAGGAAGAATTCTGGCAAGCTACGGCGAGGATGAAGTTTTTGTTCACAGGCTAAGAGATGAGGATTATCCTTTGCCGGAATCGAGAGATATACATTTTGAACAGAGCGCGCTTTTTACGCTAAGGGACTATCTGCAGGATGAGAGTGAGGATGGTGAGACCTTTAGCTGTGAAAAGAACGGAGAAAATACCTTTGGCCTTTTAAGCGAAGGACTGCGGGAACTAATGGCTCTTGGCGAAGTGAGAGCCAGCAAGGAATTCGAAAAGCTAAAGATCAGAAAGGCTCCTCAGGTAAGGCTTGGAGTATCCGTTGAAAGCGGAATACTTAATCTGGACGTCTCAACGGAGGACATGTCTGAGGGTGAGCTCCTTGATCTTCTTGAGAGCTACAGGAAAAAGAAGAAGTTTTTCAGGCTAAGGAATGGTGAATTCATAAGGCTTGAGCAGGATGATACCTTGGAGGAGCTTGTTGCAACCATGCAGGCAATGGGTATTTCTGCAAAGGAATTCACAAAAGGAAAGCTTCACCTTCCGATGTACCGTGCAATTTATGTAAACAAGCTCCTTGAGGAGCACGATGAGATTGCTTCGGACAGGGATAAGAATTTTAAGAATCTTATCAGGAATTTTAATACCATCAAGGATGCCGATATCGATGTGCCCAGGAAACTGGATAAGATTCTTAGGGGATATCAGAAGTACGGTTTTAAATGGCTTACGATGATATCCGAGCTTGGCTTTGGCGGAATTTTGGCAGATGACATGGGACTTGGGAAAACTTTGCAGGTTATTTCCATGCTGCTTTATAAAAAAGAAACTATGGATGACGGCGCACTTTCTGCACTGATAGTGTGTCCTGCATCCTTGGTCTACAACTGGGAGGAAGAGTTTAAGCGCTTTGCTCCTGAAATTGATGTGATAACAATTACAGGCACGCAGGCTGAGAGAAAAAGGCTGTTATCAAAGAAAACACTTCCTGAGGTTCTTGTGACTTCCTACGATCTTCTTAAGAGAGACATAGGGATGTATGAAAATCAGTCCTTTGATTATGAAATCATAGATGAGGCGCAGTACATAAAAAATGCGTCCGCAGCGGTATCAAAGTCAGTTAAGGTTATAAAAAGCAGGCACAGGTTTGCGCTCACCGGAACTCCTATTGAGAACAGGCTTAGCGAGCTCTGGAGCATTTTTGATTATCTGATGCCGGGATTTTTATATACCTATGAGCGTTTCAGGGATGATTTTGAAACATCCATCACAAAGTTTAAGGATGAGGAGGCGACCCGCAGGCTTAAGAATATGGTTGGCCCTTTTATTCTAAGGCGCTTGAAGGGTGATGTGTTAAAGGATCTTCCCGATAAGATTGAGGAAATAAGGTTTTCAAAATTTGATTCCAGGCAGAGAAAGCTCTATGATGCCCAGGTTACGCATATGAAGAAACTTCTTCAAAGTGAGGATTACAAATCAGGAAAAGATAAGTTAAAGGTCTTGGCAGAGCTTACAAAGATCAGGCAGATCTGCTGTGATCCTGAGCTTATAACTGCAGGTTATGAGGGCGAGTCTGCAAAGCGTGAGTCATGTCTTGAGCTTATACAAAGTGCAATGGACGGCGGGCACAAGATTCTGTTGTTTTCACAGTTTACATCTATGCTTGAGCTTCTTGAAAAGGACTTAAAGGAAAACCACATAGAGTATTACAAAATAACAGGGCAGACTCCTAAGGAGGAGAGGATAAAGCTGGTTCACAGCTTCAATGAAAACGAGGTTCCGCTTTTCCTAATATCACTTAAAGCAGGCGGTACCGGGCTTAATCTTGTGGGTGCAGACGTTGTTATTCACTACGATCCCTGGTGGAATCTTGCTGCACAGAATCAGGCTACGGACAGGGCGCACAGAATCGGACAGACTAAGATGGTATCGGTATTCAAACTGATAGTTAAGGATACTATAGAAGAAAAAATCGTGGAGATGCAGAATGCCAAAAAAGATTTGGCAGATGCTATCCTGAGCGGTGATAACGAATCTATAACAAATATGTCGAAGGAGCAGCTCATGGAGCTTTTGGGATAGCTCATGCCTTGATTTAAAAGTTCATGACTTCTTGACCGCCAAGAGGAAAATGTGTTCAAGAAGTCATGAAATTATAAGCCTGTGAGTTCATAAAAAGATTACAGTTATTTAATACCATTGCTTATCAAAATATCGTATTATTTAATATAGAGAAGAAGCGTTTGTGAAAGGTGGCGCTATGAGGGGAGTATACGATTATACGATATACAGGGCAACTCGCGTAGGTAGGAGAGTACTTGCGCTTCTTGTTGCGTTCATAATAGTGGTTTTGTTTTCCGGAGACAGGGTAGTAGCTGAGAATAAGAGCGAAGCCGAGAATGCCATGAGACTTGTTGGCGGAACCGGAAATATATGTGTTATAGATGTCAATGGTAAAAAGTCTAATGTGACAAGCAAAATGCGCCTTGCAAACGGAAGCGTTATCGCAACGGCGCAGGATAGCAGTGCTTATGTCAATCTTGACAGTACAAAGTGTGTGAAGCTCGATGCCCTTACGAAGGCTGAGGTGAGAAAACGCAGTGGCCGATATGAGGTGCTTTTAAATGCGGGCAATCTTTTTTTCAATGTAACATCCCCACTTGCAGCTAATGAGACTTTTTATGTGCGAACCTCGAATATGGCTATGTCAATTAAGGGTACCTGTGCGCAGGTTGAAGTAATAGATGTAAGACACACAAGGGTTAGTCTTCTTGAGGGTAGTCTTCATTGCAAGATTACGAGTCTTAAATCCGGAGAGAGCAAGACGGTTATTCTCCTTGCAGGGCAGTCTGCAGATTTTTATCTGACAGGGGATGCGGAAAATGATTGCAAAATAGTTACTGAGGACATAAAAAATAATGCCATAAGGGGCTTTGTTCTCCAGGAGCTTTACAGGGACAAGGGGCTTGCCGGCAAGGTCTTTCAGCAGAGTGGTCTGGATTTCAGAAATCTTACAGAGTCAGCAGTAAATCAGAAGCTTAAGAATGAAAAGAAAAAAGTAAATTCCACATCCTCGAAGGCTAAGGATAACGCAAAAAAGGCCATTCAGATGGATTTTTTGCAGGATCATTCCGAGGGAAAACTGTCTTACACTACGGAAGGAAACGTGATTATTGTTCCTGAGAATGTAAGCATAGAGCAAAGCCGCAGTGAAGGAACTTCAGGTGGTTCTGGAAATCAAAGCACCTCTGATAATAATGGGAATAATCATAATTCCGGAAGTAATCGGGGGAAGGATGAACCCTACAGAACCGGAAGTATGAAGGACTCTAACCCGAAGGGAATGAGTGTTGAAGTTCAGATTCCGAGTCCCCGGGCAGAAAAGGTTGTTATAAACTATTTTGATGAAAACGGCTAAAATCATATCCAATTTGTCACGAAAAGTTCACAATCCAAAATATTGAACGCATCCCGGATGTTTGCTACTCTATAATAGAAAATTGTTTATTGAGGGGATAAATATGAAGTATGCACTGACAACATTTGCACTGATAGTAACACTTTTGGGTGGCTTTATTTTCGGTGCTTATTATATGTATAGAAAAAAGAATCCGGCTACTGTTACTGCAGAGCAGGTAAATGAGGCCCCTTCGGCGGAGGATGTACTTGATAATTCGGACTATTATGACAGCGACGGAAACTGGATTTTCAAATATGGCGAGAACGAGAACTGGGATGGCAAAGATGGCTCCACAGTTGTAATGAGAGATGATGCAGCAGAGAACATTGATTACCGCATAACAGGAACAAATCTTGTATATGAGGATGACGGACTTTACTCAGGTTTTCATGCGGTAGTTACCGTGGAAAATGTTGGAACAAGTAATCTTTACCTTGGAAAGGAATCTGTTTTTAATATAGAAGACAGATATCTTAAGGTTGTTGATTCCTATGACTTTGTAAGAGCAGTGCCGGATATCATTGCGCCCGGAGAGAAAGGGTATTTTTACGTTCCTTACGGTCATATAAAAACAAGGGAAGACAGTGTCACCATCGATGAGGATGAATTAAAGGGTGATTCACCAAGACCCGGAGAAGCAAACAGCGCAGATACGCCTTCAAATGGGGAGGACGTCAATGCGATAGATATAGACGAGCTTGAAAAAGCACTCATTGAGGAAGGACTTACCACGTCTTCGCTTACTATTAAAAAGGATGCCGAACACCTTATGGCAGGGGCTGACACAACTACAGTGGAGTCTGCTGACAAGAATAGTGGAGGCACTGAGCTTTTGCCTTCAGACGAGAGCAGTGATGCCGATAATGCTATAGATGACAAGAACGCCAAGGATGCTGATAAGAAAACAGATGATGCCGGAGATAAATCGGAAGAGGCAGAAGCTGATACTAAGGAAAATGCTGATAAAAAATCAGATGAAGCTGCAGCAGAGGGCGGTGAAAACGCAGATAGCACCTCTTCAGAAGACGCTGCAGGTAAAGGTAATGGTGATGCGGTAACAGGTGAAGATACGGAGGCAGCAGGAGCTGTGTCTGACGGCAATGCAGAGCCCGAGAAGGTCGAGTATCCCGGACTTTCACTTTACAGGGTTAATGAGTATTTCATCATGCCTGATCTTGATGTTAAAAAATGTGTAGGTGAACCGCGCAAGGATTTCGATATTTCCAATATTATGTATGGAAGTAATGCAAGCGGATATTTCACCTTATCAGCGGATGTAACTAATTCTACCGACAAAAATATCGATTATGTTCCGGTTACGGTTATTGCGCTTGACCGCAGAGGTAATGCCATAGCAGCAGGTGCCGATTCGATTACGGATTTTTATAAAGGAGCGAAAAAGAGCTTTGGCGTAAGTTATATTCTTACCAGGGAGCAACGCTCTAATATTGTTCAGTGCGTAATATACGCAAGGGAAGTTGTTAACGCAAAATGATAATTCTGGATATATTAATAGAAAACACAGATCTGATACACAGAATCTTTACAGATATAGCACGAGTTACAAAATATACACATGTTGGAATAGCCATTGCCCTGATCTATGGGGTAATGTATTTATTATATGTAATAATTTGTAAAAAATTGAAACGTGAAAGGAAGCTGGGAGCAGGACATGCTACGGCTGTATTTGCGCTACTGATCTATCTGACAGCGGTACTGTTCATTGTTTTTATGAGCAGGGAGCCGGGCGTAAACACCGGAGTAAATCTGCATCTTTGGTCTTCCTGGGGTAATACTACATTAAGGAAAGCACTGTTTATTGAGAATATAATCATGTTTATTCCGATGGGAATACTGCTTCCCGGTGCTTTTAAAATTTTCAGGAATCCTATTGCCTGCATCCTTACGTGTGCGGTGCTTTCATGCTTTATAGAGAATACTCAGTATCTCTTTAAGCTTGGAATAGCAGAGATTGATGACGTTGTTACCAATACTCTGGGGGGAGCAATCGGTTGGATAATTTGGGGAATTCTCTGGGTTATTTACCTGATCATTTACAAGTGTTTCAAAAAAAATAATAAAATAAATGTTACAAAAACTTGACGTTGTTGTAAAATTGGAGTAATATCTCAAACTATGGGGAGCGAAGTGGCTCCCTTCTTTTAAATATACATTTGTAACCTTATTGACTTGTTTCTCCATTTTTGTCAAGGAGTATTTCTTATATGAAAAGAACAGGTAACAGGAACACAAAGACAAAGAGTGCAAAACCGCTGACGAGGATCATCTTCGCTGTATCACTTCTTTTGGTGGCGGTGCTCATAGCTGAGTTTGTTGCGGTTATTATGGATTCGCATTTATCAGCACTTGCAAAAACTGAAGAGGTTAAGGTAGTAGCTGAGAAGAAGGCTGTTGCTGCTAAAGAGATAGTAAAGACTTCCAAGGCTGTTAATACCATAAAGACTATCGTAGCTGAGGAAGCAGATAAGACTTCAGACGATAGTAAAAGCCTCAATCTTTTAAAAGACAATTCCACCCAGGCAGAATATAAGATAACTGTTTTTGAGGAAGAAAAGAACCTTTATTCAAATGACCGCGTTAATATTAGAAGCGGAGCAGGTACGGAATTTGATAAGGTCGGTGTGATCGGTAAAGACACCAAGGTAAAAGTTCTCGGACAGACAGACAATGGCTGGTATCAGGTAATGATCGGTGATGAGGTAGGCTATATTAGTTGTGACTACCTTCAGGAGGATGAACCCGGTATTGATTTTATATTTGCAGGCGATTCACGTACTGTTCAGATGAGTCAGGCAGTTAAGGAAGATGAGTATGAATGGATCGCCAAGGTCGGTGAGGGATACAACTTCTTTTCAAGCGAGGCTGTTCCCCAGATT
This sequence comes from Butyrivibrio sp. AE3004, assembly GCF_000703165.1. Classification (NCBI taxonomy): domain Bacteria; kingdom Bacillati; phylum Bacillota; class Clostridia; order Lachnospirales; family Lachnospiraceae; genus Butyrivibrio; species Butyrivibrio sp. AE3004. The sequence goes on along the minus strand of NZ_JNLQ01000002.1, from coordinate 2,515,089 downwards.
GATGAGAGCGTAGGCGAGGGAAGCGTTATCATTATTAACTACGGTGTAAATGATCTTTATAACGTAGAGAAATACATTGCACTTGTTAATAAGAAGGCTGATTCCTGGATTCGCTCCGGAGCAAAGGTTTTCTATGCTGCTGTAACTCCGGTAAGTAATTACCCAACAATTACCAATGATGATATAGAGAACTTCAATAAGGAGCTTAAGAGCGGGCTTGACAGCAGGATCGGTTGGCTTGACGGATATTCATATCTTCAGAACAACGGCTTTTCAACAGGTGACGGACTTCATTACAACAACGCTACATATGAATCGCTCTACAAATATTATATGAATCAGATTGCTTCTGCTAAGGAAGCTTTCATCGAAGAAGTGTGATAGATTAAGGGACCCCGGAAACGAGGTCTCTTTAATTTTGCCTTAATATCTGATAAACTAGGCTTAGTAAAAAACTTTTTTATTGCGAGGCGTAGTAATGGTATCTATCAGAGACGTGGCAAAGGAAGCAGGGGTTGCCATATCAACAGTTTCCAAGGTTCTGAACAATTACCCGAATGTAAGTGAGGCTACAAAGAAAAAGGTTATGGAGGCGGTGGACCGTCTTAATTTTGTGCCTAATCAGGTTGCTGCTGCTTTGTCCTCAAAGCGTTCAGGGAGGATTGCACTTCTTTTGAAGTTAAACATGAAAACCCAGGCTATTGATGAGATAGATATGCAGTATATTTCCGGAGCTCTTGGAATGGCGCAGGAAAAGCAGCTGGACTGCATCACTGTTTTCTACTCCACAATTGAAAAAATGAATCTCGAGGAGATGATCAGATACTTCGCATCACAGAGCATAAGCGGAATAGTTGTTTTCGGAATGAACAATGATGATAAGGTTCTGCATCAGCTTATAGAATCACAGACCTTTAAAATAGCTGTAGTTGACGGACCTGACAGTAACGAGAGTACATCCGTTGTCGGAATCGATCATTATCAGGCTCAGATTGATGTTGCCTGGAAGACAATAAGTGAGAATACAGGGAACAAGGTTCTCTACATTGCCGGAATGAGAAACAGTTTCGTAACAGAAGAGAAAATCAGGGCGATGGAGGATCTTTCCAAAAAGAAGAAGCTTAAGCTTTTTGTAAGAAACGGAGATTTTTCCGAGCTTAAAGCCAGAAACATAGCTCTTAGGTATGCAAAGAATAAGGATATTGTTGTCTGTGGCTCTGATCTTATGGCAATAGGTGCCATGAAGGCTCTGATGGACATGGATATTTTCCGGCCTGTTTGTGGATTTGACGGAATCATCCTTATGGGATATGTGGGAAAACAGATGAATACCGTAAAACAGGATTTCGCAAATGTCGCAGCCGAGGCGGTATGTGAACTCAACAGACTTCTTAACGGCTCATCAGGAAGACGTGTGCGTCTTCCTCATAAACTTGTGCGCATGAAGTATGAGGATATTATCTGTTAACTTTTTGCTAAAATAAAGTCTTTATTGGCGAAAACATTATTCCTTCATATTAATAAGATAATAGCGAGATAATGAAAAATTTGAGAATTCTTATAGAATTCTTAAATTTTTTTTTGCCCTATTGCGGAAAACGTTTTCATGTGATATGATATTTCCAGTTCATGAGAAAACGTTTTCTGCAAAAATGCAGAATCAATTAGTCAATTAGTTTTGAAAGGAAGGATTAAATGAGTCAGCACACTAATTTACAGCAGGATGTACTGGTAACAAATATGGAGGAGGCCCTTCTTGAGATTTCCAAGGAGAAATTTGGCAAGGAAATTAAGGACCTTAGCAACCAGGAGACATACGTAGTTCTTCTTGAGTATGCAGGCCGCCTTATGAATGTAGCCAAGATCGAGGGTGGAGAGAAGAAGATCTACTACATTTCAATGGAGTTCCTTATCGGTAAGCTTCTTTCAAACAACCTTATAAACTTAAGAGTATATGACAAGGTTAGCGAGATTCTGGAGAAGAATGGCAAGCATCTCGCAGATATAGAGGAGTGCGAGCCCGAGCCTTCACTCGGTAACGGCGGTCTTGGAAGACTTGCAGCATGTTTCCTTGATTCCATCGCAACTCTTGGTCTTGCCGGAGAGGGTATCGGACTTAACTACCACTTCGGACTATTCCATCAGGTGTTCAAGGACAACCTACAGACAGCTGAGAAGGATGCATGGATTGAGAAGGAGTCATGGCTTGAAAAGACAGACACCACTTTCGAAGTAGCTTTCGGAAAGAAGAAGGTTGTTTCCAGACTTTACAACATGAATGTTGTAGGATATGACACAGGCGTTAACAAACTCAGACTTTTCGATATTGAGACAGTTGATGAGAGTCTTGTTAAGAAGGGAATCACTTTTGATAAAAAGGCGATTGAGAAGAACCTTACACTTTTCCTGTATCCCGATGATTCAGATGAGGCAGGTAATCTTCTTAGAATATACCAGGAGTATTTCCTTGTAAGCAACGCTGCACAGCTTATCTTAAGAGAGCAGAAGGAACGTCAGTATGACCTTAGAGAGCTCTATAAGCATGCTGTAATCCAGATCAATGATACACATCCTACAATGATCATCCCTGAACTTATCAGAATTCTTGTTGAGGATAAGGCTTTCACAATGGATGAGGCTATTGATGTTGTATCCAAGACATGCGCTTATACAAACCACACAATTCTTGCAGAGGCACTTGAGACATGGCCACTTAAGTACCTTGAGAAGGTTGTTCCTCAGCTTGTTCCTTATATCAAGGAGCTTGATAAGAGAATCCGCGCTAAGGTTAAGGATCCCGCAGTTCAGATCATTGATAAGGATAAGAAGGTACACATGGCGTTTATCGATATCCACTACGGATTTTCAGTAAACGGTGTTGCAGCTATCCACACAGATATTTTGAAGAACTCAGAGCTTAATGATTTTTACAAGCTCTATCCTGAAAAGTTCAACAATAAGACTAACGGTGTTACTTTCAGAAGATGGCTCATGTCCTGCAACCATCCGCTGACAGAATTCCTTTCAGAGACTATTGGTGATGGCTTTAAGAAGGATGCTAACAAGCTCGAGGATCTTTTGAAGTTTGCCGGTGACCAGGCTGTACTTGATAAGATTGCAGATATCAAGCATCAGAAGAAGGTTGAGCTTGCAGCTTACCTTAAGAAACATGAGGATGTTGAGGTTGATCCGGAGTCAATTTTTGATATTCAGGTTAAGAGACTTCATGAGTACAAGCGTCAGCAGATGAATGCCCTTTATATTATCCATAAATATCTGGAAATCAAGGGCGGCAAGAAGCCTGCTCGTCCGATCACATTTATCTTCGGCGCAAAGGCAGCACCTGCTTATGTTATTGCACAGGATATTATACATTTGATCCTTTGCCTGCAGGAGATCGTTAATAACGATCCCGATGTATCACCTTACATGAAGGTTATCATGGTTGAGAACTATAATGTCAGCTATGCTGAGAAGCTTATTCCCGCATGTGATGTTTCTGAGCAGATCTCACTTGCATCAAAGGAAGCATCAGGAACAAGTAACATGAAGTTCATGCTTAACGGTGCAGTTACTCTTGGCACAGATGATGGTGCAAACGTAGAGATCCATGATCTTGTTGGCGATGACAACATTTACATCTTTGGTATCAGCGCAGACGAAGTTATCGCTCATTACAAGAAGGCTGACTATGTTTCAAAGGATTACTATAAGAAGAGCAAGGTAGTAAAGCAGGCTGTAGACTTTATTACATCTAAGCAGTGCCTTGCAGTAGGCCACAAGGAAAACCTTAAGCGTCTCCAGGATGAGCTCCTTAATAAGGACTGGTTCATGACACTTATCGATCTCGAGGATTATATTCGTGAAAAGGATCTTATCTTTGCAGATTATGAGAATCGTGACAAGTGGAAGAAGATGATGCTTACAAACATTGCGAAGGCAGGTTTCTTCTCATCCGACAGAACAATTGAAGAGTATAACAGAGATATCTGGAAGCTTTAATTCTTTGACAGTATACCGCTGGACACTATATAAGTTATATTGAAAATCGTATTAAAATGAATTAATCTTTCATAATCCGGGAATCTTAAGATAATCTTAAAGATTTCCGGATTTCTTTTTGTTATTCTATTCTCAATCTGCGAAACTCAGCAGGTATTCAATCTATTACGCATGTCAGCGTATCAGGGCTTTTCGCCTATGAAATCACATTGGATCACAATAAACTATTTAAAAAAGGAGAATGATTTGAAACAGGACAATTTAATAACACCGAAATACAAGGATGCTACCTTCAGGATGTTGTTTAATGACAAGAAGGAGCTTCTCTCCTTGTACAATGCGCTTAATGGTACAGATTATGATAATCCTGATGACATGATTATCAATACCATAGGCGACAGCACATTTATGAAGGTAAAAAATGATGTATCCTTTATATTCAATTACGAACTTGGGATTTTTGAGCATCAGTCAACACCCTGTCCCAACATGCCATTAAGGGATTTATTCTATGTAGCAAAGCTTTTAAAAAGCATGACTCAGAAAGATGACCTTTATAGGTCGAAACTTATTAAAATTCCATCACCAAAGTTTTTTGTGTTTTACAATGGAACTGAGCCTATGGAAGATAAAAAGATTTACCGACTATCAGAACAGTTCGAAAAACATGAGGAATCTCCGGATCTTGAGCTTATAGTTACTCTTATTAATGTCAACGAAGGGCACAATCCCGAACTTATGGCAGCATGTGGAACTTTAAAAAATTATAGTATTTTCGTGGCTATCGTGAGAAAATATATTAAAGAGATTCCTGCGGAAATTGAAGACAGGGATGAGGCCGTAAGAGGAGCCATTGATAAAGCAATTGATGATTGTATAAGAAACGGCATTTTAAAGGACTTCTTTGAGAAACACAGAAAAGAGGTAGTGGAAATGGAAATGTGGGATTATGATGAAGAACTACATTATAAGACTATCGCTCAGGAAAAATATGAGGATGGTTATGATGATGGCTACGGGAATGGTTATGATGATGCTGAGAAAAATATTACAGATATGCTTAACTGGCTTCTTGAACAGGGGAGAGATGAGGATGCGAAGAAAGCTATTTTAGATAAAGAATTCCGGAAAAAAATGCTTAAGGTATATGATGAGTCTAAAAAGGTGTCGTTGCTTTGATGAGAACATAGCAAAAATGTAATAAGTGGTTTTAAATGCAGTTGTAGAGCGGTCTACAGCTGCCTTTTTCTACTTTTGTGCGCAAAAAGTCATGATGTGGGGATGTATTTTAATAACGATTTTTAGAAAAAAATATTACCAAATATCAGATTCTTTATGATATACTTGAGAAGTTGTATGGCTTTCTGAACCCGAAAATGAAAATGTGTTCGGAATGTCATTACATCTAAAAGAGGGAAAAGAGGGAATAAGAGGATGAAAAAAAGAAAAATACTAAGCAGATTTAGGGGATTGCTGCTTGCATTAACAATGGTAGTTAGTCCAATCGGTGGAATTAACAGGGGAACTATGATTGTTGCTGAGGCAGCAGGCGGGAGTACATTTGATACTGCAATAGAGGTACCCGCTAATATGGATTGGACGGACTGGAATGAAATAGGTGTTGCCAGTCAGGACTTCTATAAGGTTACATTGCCTGCAGATGGTACGTTTAAGATTGGTCTTATGGTAAAAAATACCAGCCATTTAGAGGTAGATGTTTTCAATAACTCTGACACGGAAAAAAGAGTCATGAATACAGGATAGCCAAATGTAGATGAGTCACCTTGGACAGGTACAGATACGAAAGAACTTTTGGCAGGCACATATTACATCAGAGTAAAGAGTGAAAGCCCCCGTGATAAGAGTAAAAAGCAGAGCTACAAATTAAAAACAGAGTTTAAGGGTTACGTCGTATCAGAGAGTGGAAAAATAACCAAGGTAAAGTCTCAAAATAAGAAAAAGGCAGAGGTTACCTTTGAGGAAGCAAAAGATGTTAACGGTTATCAGATTGAGTATTCAACCGATAAGAAATTTGGAAAGAATGTAAAATCAAAAACATTCGAAGCGGGACAGACGAAAAATGCAGGAAATAGTAAAAGGAAGGTTATAATAAGTAAGCTCAAGAGCCATAAGAAGTATTTCTTCAGAATCAGAGCATATGCTGAGCATAACAACGTCAAATACTATTCAGGCTGGTCAAATGTAAAGAGTACAAAGATAAAATAATCAATAAGAATCCGGGAATTTTTAGGTTCTCGGATTTTTTACTAATCATAGAGCATTTGATATAATATTAGTACTATTAGCAATGATTGGAGATTCTATCCGGGATTTTCATTACATATTCCGGAATAAACAATAAAAACTTTTTTTATAATAAGGAGGAAAAAAGAAAGCATGGCACGAAAAGTAGTTTTGGCAGGAGCTTGTAGAACAGCAATCGGTGTTATGGGAGGTGCATTAAAGGACATCTCAGCTCCGGATCTTGGAACAATTGTTATTAAGGAAGCATTAAAGCGCTCAGGTGTTAAGCCGGAGCAGGTTGATGAAGTATATATGGGCTGTGTAATACAGGCTGGTACAGGTCAGAACGTAGCACGTCAGGCAGCTGTTAATGCAGGAATTCCGGTAGAGGTACCTGCTACAACAATCAACGTTCTTTGCGGATCAGGCCTTCATTGTGTAAACCTTGCTGCAAAGCTTATTTCAATGGGTGATGCTGATATCATCGTTGCAGGCGGTACAGAGAATATGTCACGTGCACCATACGCACTTCAGAATGCCAGATTTGGTTACAGAATGAATAATGGTGAGCTCATTGATACCATGATAAAGGATGCTCTTACAGATGCATTCGGTGGATTCCACATGGGTATCACAGCTGAAAATATCTGTGAGCAGTGGGGACTTACAAGAGAAGAGTTGGATGAGTTTGCTGCAAACAGTCAGCAGAAGTGTGAGAAAGCCCAGGCCAACGGCGTATTTGATGAGGAAATTGTTCCTGTTGAGATTAAGACAAAGAAGGAAACAATAATTTTCAATAAAGACGAAGGCCCAAGACCCGGTGTTACAAAGGAAAATATCAGTAAGCTTCGTCCCGCCTTCAAGAAGGATGGTATGGTAACAGCTGCTAACTCTTCAGGTATCAACGACGGTGCTGCAGCTATCGTTGTTATGAGCGAAGAGAAGGCTAAGGAACTGGGTGTTAAGCCTATGGCTACATGGATTGCAGGTGAGCTTGCAGGTGTTGAGCCTCGTATCATGGGTATCGGTCCTGTTGCTGCAACCAAGAAGACTATGGCTAAGGCAGGCTACCAGATTTCAGATTTTGATCTTATCGAGGCAAATGAAGCTTTTGCAGCTCAGTCAGTAGCAGTTGGCAAGGATCTTGGATTTGACCTTAGTAAGCTCAATGTGAATGGTGGTGCTATTGCGCTTGGACATCCTGTAGGCTGCTCAGGCTGTCGTATCCTCGTAACACTTCTTTATGAGATGCAGAGACGTGATGCCAAGAAGGGCCTTGCTACACTTTGCGTTGGTGGCGGTATGGGTGCTGCTGCCATTGTAGAAAGGTAAAACACTTAGCGAGGTATTTTCGAGCTTAGTGTTTTACCTTGTTCGATCGAGCGAAGCGAGAGGCGAACTAACAAAAGGCACTTAGCGAGGTATTTTCGAGCTTAGTGTTTTACCTTGTTCGATCGAGCGAAGCGAGAGGCGAACTAACAAAAGGCACTTAGCGAGGTATTTTCGAGCTTAGTGTTTTACCTTGTTCGATCGAGCGAAGCGAGAGACGAACTAACAAAAGGCACTTAGCGAGGTATTTTCGAGCTATCAAAATAATAATGCCTTCCCCCCTTTGGGGCGCACGACATCCGGGGGATGTCGGCTTTGCGCGGACCGAAGCGGAGCGGAGACTGGTGTCAGCGTAAGCTGACGGATGAGGGTTTTATGAACGTTAACCTTGGAAGAGGCTTCGGCCCCCTTGATTTTGATGAAAATGGTAAAATGTTCTCCATTTTTCCTGAAGATCTTCCCTATGTGGATGATGATTTTGACGGTGACGGAGCTGATTTTACCGTATATGTGGATGCTGAACTTGTTGAAGCGGTCTGTAATGCCGGTCTTGATTTTGATGACTTTTTAAGAGCGGATGAGGACGGCAGGCGAAGCATGCTTGAGGATGCCGGAATTGACCCAAGCGATTTCGAATTGGACTTCGACAAAGATGTCAGAGAACGTCTGGAGGCAGAGGGATACTTCGATCAGGAATATGAATACGAAGATCTTGATGATGCGGAGGACGACGAATACGATTATGAAGAAGATGACTTAGATGAAGACGACTACGACGCAGATGAAGACGAGGACGACGGATTCGATGATGACTTTGATGAAGATGATTACGATGAAGACTCGGATGAGGATTATGATGATTCAGATGATGATGACTTCGACGAAGATGATTTTGATGAATTCGGAGATGACGATTTCGGAGGACCCGGGGGGAATAACGGTAACGGCGGATCGGGGGATGCGTTTTTTGGAAATCTGAATAAAAAATAAAAAGACGGTGCTCTTAGCTATTTGAGTTAAGAGTACCGTTTTTGATTATCCCGGTATAGTCTATGAGGGGTGAAGACTTTTAAAAGGTTACTGTTCATAAAGCCCTCATCCGTCAGCTAAAGCTGACACCTGTCTCCGCTCCGCTTCGGTCCGCGCAAAGCCGACATCCCCCGGATGTCGTGAGCCCCCAGAGGTGGAAGGCAGTAGTATAGGATTTGCCACACCATAGAAAGCAGTAGTATGTGATTTGACCAAGTAGAGCGCTTAGTGAATCTCATATTCTCTCATTATGCCGCGAACAGCGTATTCAAGCTCGGGAATGAGCTCGTCAAGTGGCTGCGGCTGCTTGTATATAATAGAGCTGTAGCCTGCGGAGCTGACCATTTCAACTATCAGAAACATCATAAGCTCGGGATTTCTGTATTTTACTTCCGATTCCTCAAACATTTGGGTAATGATGTGCAGAAAATCGGTTTCTCCCGCATCGATATTTGTGGACATTGCTTCTTTAAAGAGGGCCCAGCTGAGGTCTTTATAAATAAGAGACAAAAGCATCTGGTTGTTTGAAAGCTCAACCAGAATATGCTTCATCATAAAAATAATCTTATCCTCTATACTATGAAGGTCTTCCTTCAAAAGTTCCTCATAAGCTACTCCGAAAAGCTGATTTGATTTTCGCGCAATCAAACGATTCCTTATATCGTATTTGTCCTTGAAATACAGATAGAAGGTTCCCTTTGCAACACCGGCTTTTTTAACAATGTCGGATATTGATGTCTGATTGATCCCTTTTGAAGTAAACAGTTCGAATGAAGTATTCAAAAGAGAATCCATTTTCAATTTCTTATTAGAATCCCATGTTCCCATAACTTTATCCTATCACAACTATATTGTAGACAATATTAATTTTTTCTGTTTTTTAGAAAAACAATTTATTTCTGAACGTATTTTCATTTTTGAGTTCAGGAAGACTTGAAAAATTTTCTCTAAAAATAGAAAAAATAAAAAACTTGACCATTGGTCATTTTTAGAGTATAACATAAAGTATAAAAAATGACCAGCGGTCATTAAATAAAAATCCGCAGGCCATAAATAAAAATAATTGCGAGGATAATGTTATGAAATTTTTGTCAAAGGCAATTGTAAAAGCGAGGTACTTAATACTGATTGCCAGCATTGCACTTATGATTCCGTGCGTTGCGGGTATGGCAGCTACGAAAGTAAATTACGATATTCTTTCATACCTGCCCGGTGAGATCGAAACCATGAAGGGGCAGGACATCCTCATGGAACAGTTTGGAACCGGAGCGTATTCGCTTTTTGTTGTTGAAGGGATGGCTGATAAGGATATCTCAGCTTTGAAGTCAGACATTGAGAAAGTAAACCATGTTAAAAAGGTTATATGGTATGACACTTTCATGGATTACTCGATACCTAAGGAAATGCTTCCGGACAAGATTACAGAGGCACTGGGAACCGGCGATGCTCAGCTGATGTTCATAATATTTGATGATACGACTTCAGGCGATGGAACGATGCAGGCTATTACTGATATAAGGAAGATAGCCAATGAGAAATGCTTCCTGTCCGGAATGGCAGCGATAGTTCTTGATACCAAGAATCTGACTGAGAAGGAAACACCTATATATGTAGGAATGGCAGTACTTCTTGCCGTTATTATTCTTTCTCTTACAATGGATTCATATCTTATACCTTTTTTCTTCCTGATTAGCATAGGAATTGCTATAATGTTTAACATGGGAACGAATATTTTTCTGGGTGAGATTTCATTCCTTACGAAATCACTAAGTGCTGTCTTACAGCTTGGTGTAACCCTGGATTATTCGATTTTTCTATGGCATAGCTATCAGGAGGAGATTGAGAAGGGCATAGACGATAAAAAGGAAGCAATGGCAAACGCGATAAGTGCGACCTTCCAGTCAGTGCTCGGCTCATCAATCACAACCATTGCCGGTTTTGTGGCTCTTTGCTTTATGAGCTTTACAATCGGCCTGGATCTTGGAATCGTCATGGCGAAGGGCGTTATCTTTGGAGTAGTAGCATGTGTAACAGTTCTTCCCTCTATGATTCTTATATTTGATAAAGTAATTGAAAAAACAAAGCATAAGCCTGTTGTTCAGGAGTTTGTAAAGACTCCCAGATGGATTTCAAAACACGCTATTGTATTCGGGATTATTTTCCTGTGCCTTCTTCCGCCGGCAATCTGGGGATACAAGCACGCATCCGTTTACTATGATCTGTCTGAGACATTGCCTGTAAAGCTTTCCAGCAGACAGGCTATGATAGAGCTTGAAAAGAATTTTGAAACTAACACTACCTACATGATTCTTGCAGATTCAAATCTTGATACGGCAACCATGCAGGGAATGATTAAAGAGCTAAAAGATGTGGATGGAGTTGATGCTGTGCTCGGACTTGATGCATTACTTGGTCCCAGCCTTCCGAAGGATATGATTCCTTCCAAATTAAAAGATGAGCTTTCAAGTGATGAGTATCAGATGCTTATGATTACAAGTGAATACAAGACAGCATCTGATGAAGTTAATGCTCAGATAGATGCGATAAATGCGATAGTTAAGAAATACAGTCCCACAGCAATGGTTGTAGGTGAGGCACCTTGTACCAAGGATCTGATAACTATTACTGATAAGGATTTTAAAACCGTAAGCGTTGTATCAATCGGATGTGTATTCCTTATAATTGCACTTGTAATGAAGTCAATCTCATTGCCGTTTATACTTGTTGCGGTAATCGAGTTTGCAATATTTATAAATATGGGTATACCGGGATTTACCGGAACAGTTATTCCTTTCATATCTTCAGTTGTTATAGGAACGATTCAGCTGGGAGCAACCGTTGACTATGCTATTTTGATGACAACACGTTACTGCAAGGAGAGAAAGGATGGCCAGAGCAAAAAGCAGGCTACAAGAATAGCACTTTCAACCAGCATGAAGTCGGTAATCGTAAGTGCGCTGAGTTTCTTTGCAGCAACTTTCGGTGTTGGTCTTGTATCAAGCGTTGATATGATCGGTTCACTATGTTTCCTTATGGCAAGAGGAGCACTTATCAGTATGGCAGTAGTTATTCTGGTGCTTCCTTCCATGTATATGATTTTTGACGGACTGATCGTCAGAACCACATGGGGAATGCGTGATTGCCTGAAAATGGATAAAGAAAGAAAAAGCAATAAAATAGCAAATATTCAGAATATAGGTTGAGAGGCATAAAAAGTTTTTAAGGAAAAGAGGATTAGTTATGTATAAGAAGAATTTACTTAAAGCTACTTCGGTTTTAACAGCATTTGCACTTGCAAGCTCAGCAATGACAGGCTGTGGCCTTGGAAAAAATACAGAAACATCTAAAGCTTCAGATCAGGTTCAGGATATTAAAGAAGAGAATCCTGAGGCTGAGGAACTGGTAGATACAATGACCAAAACAGCATTTACAGGTAATAAGAAAAATGCTGATAGCGGTAAAGAAGAAACTGTATATGTTATGACAGATGCAGACGGAAAAGTAGATGAGGTTGTTGTAAGCAACTGGTTAAAGAATGCATCAGGTGATAAGGAACTTACAGACAAGACAAACCTTAAGGACATCGTGAATGTAAAGGGCGAGGAGTCCTTCAAGGATAACGGTGACGGAACCGTAACATGGGATGCGGAAGGTTCTGACATCTATTATCAGGGAACACCCACTGAGGAAGTTCCCGTTGGCGTTAAGGTTACTTATGAACTTGACGGAAAACAGATGAAGGCAGATGAAATTGCAGGAAAGAGCGGAAGCGTTAAGATTCGTTTTGACTACACAAACAGCCTTAAGAAGGAAGTTGAAATTGATGGTGAAAAGGAGAACATCGATGTACCTTTTACCATGATTTCCGGAACAATGCTTGATAGTGATAAATTTGCAAATGTAAAGGTATCAAACGGTAAGGTTATTTCAGATGCCAACAACTATGTTGTAGTCGGCGTTGCAATGCCCGGACTCAAGGAATCTCTTAAAATTGATGACGAGAAGCTTGAGGAAAAAGACATTTCTAAGGATGATGTTGATATTCCGAATTATGTGGAAATCACAGCAGATGTACAGGATTTCGAACTGCCTATGACAGTTTCAATGGCAAGTGCCAATGTTGTAGCAGATCTGGGACTTGATAAAATTTATAATTCAGATAAGATTACAGACTTAAATGATGATATGGACAAGCTTTCAGATGCATCAACAGAGCTTAGAGACGGCTCAGGTGAGCTTGCTGACGGAACACAGAAATTTGAGGATGGTACAGTAGAGCTCTACGACGGAACTGTAGAACTTAAGGATGGAACCAAATCTCTTAAGGATGGAACCGGCCAGCTTGTAAGCGGTGCTGCTGAATTAAAGGATGGAACAGGTGAACTGAAAAACGGAACAGGCGAGCTGAGAAACGGAGCAGGTGAGCTGAAGAACGGAACAAGCGAGCTTAAGAAGGGCACAGGTGATCTTAAGAAAGGCACAGGCGATCTCAAGAAAGGAACAGGCGACCTTAAGAAAGGCACAGGCGATCTTAAGAAAGGTACCGGTGATCTTAAAAAGGGCACAGGTGATCTTAAAAAGGGAGCAGGTGATCTTGCAACAGGTACAAATGATTTAAAGAAGGGTGCCACTGAGCTGGATAAAGGAATTGTGTCATACACTGATGGTGTTGGACAGATTTATACAGGTGCAAAGAGTCTTGATGATGGCGCAGGAAAGCTTGTTACAGGTGCGACAACACTTACCGGTGGCATTACTTCAGCAAAGACCGGCGCTGAGCAGTTATCTACAGGCGCAGCGCAGCTTAGCGCAGGTATCGATAAGGCTGCTGATTCCGTAAGAGATAATCTTGCAGGTGTCGATGCGGCACTTACAGCTTTTGCTAATCAGTTCGGACCTATCATGGCTGAATACAATCAGATCACAGCAGGAGCAAATTTAAATACACTTAATGTATCTGCAAACAGTGCAGATGATGTTCAGAATCTTATAAATGAGTTAACAGGAAAGATTGCAGATGCCTATGCTGATGACATTGCCAAGGAAACCAAGAGAGCAGATGAGGCTGAGGCCAAGGCAGAAGCAGAAACCAAGAGAGCAGATGATGCAACAAAAAGAGCTGAGGATGCGGAAAATGCCTTGAAGGAAGCCGGAAACGGTCAGAAGAGCAATCAGCAAAACAGCGAAAGCACATCTGAAAATGTGAATACAGATGAGAATGCAGAGCCCAAGTCCGAGGGAAACAAAGAGAGCAATGCTCCCGCTGAAAATAATGGTGAAGCAGGTGCTGAAACAAATAATGTAAATACAGATGAGGGCAATACAAACAGCGAAGCTACTGTAAACAACGAAAACAGTGCAAATGAGACAAGTCAGACAGAAGAAAATGTGCCCGAGGAAAATAACGAGAGCACATCTAACGATCAGATTGATGTAAATACTCAGGAAGAACAGACATCAAATGATGAGGCCATGCAGTCAGCTCCTGAAGAAAATACACAGAATAATGATTGCGCTACAGAAATCTATGATGAAAATGCGGAAGAGGTTGTATCTCTTGATGTTGTAAGCGGAACAACAGAGTATTCTGCAGAATCCGATTTTGCTACAATCTCAGCTGTAACAGGTCTTAACGTTCAGGATCTTATGAAGATGCAGGCTGTTGGCCAGCAGACAGTTGAAGCTATGAAAGTAAGCGGAGCAGAACAGGCAGCTTCATTCACAGCAGGCTGGGGGTCTGAGGTGAGCAACCTTATGAAGCAGGGAGATTTGCAGACAACAGCTCAGATGAAGGTTTACTACTATGGTCAGGCACTTGCTCTTATTGCAGAAAATGTTAAGACTCCCACACAGACAAGTACTGAAGGAATGACCAAGATTTTTGCAACTTATCAGTCACTTCAGACCTCAAAGAAGTCTCTTGAAATGCTTTATAACGGAACAGGTGAAGGCGGACTTAAAGATATTCAGGCCGGTGCAGCACAGCTTGCAGTTGGTGCGAATGACTTAAAGGAAGGTATGAAGAAGCTTGATCAGGGTGGTACTACTTTCTCAACCGGTCTTTCAGCACTTAAAGAAGGCGCAGGAAAACTTGCTTTGGGAGCAGAGACACTTAACTCTAACAGCACAGCACTTAAGAATGGCAGCAAGCAGTTAGCAGACGGAGCAGGAAAACTTGCTGACGGTACAAAGCAGTTAAAAGACGGAGCTGAGAAGCTTGATGACGGAGCAGGCAAGCTTAACGACGGTGTAGGCAAGCTCGATGACGGAGCAGGTAAGCTTCATGATGGCGTAGGTAAGCTTGATGATGGTGTAGGCAAGCTCGATGATGGAGCAGGAAAGCTTGATGACGGCGTAGGAAAACTTGCAGATGGTACTGTAAAGCTTGATGATGGTGTAGGACAGGTTGCAGATGGTGTAGGCAAACTCTACGACGGAACAGTCGAGCTTGATGACGGAGCAGGTAAGCTCGATGATGGAGCAGGAAAACTTAAGGATGGTGTTTCCAAATTGAAGGATGGTGCTGTGGAACTTAACGATGGTGCAAGAAAACTTGCCGATGGTATGGTTGAGTTTGATGAGGATGGTATTCAGAAGCTCACAAGTACTGTTGATGAGGATATCGTATCTATCAAAGACAGACTTAAAGCTGTAGATGAAGCTTCTCAGAGCTATACTTCATTTTCTGGTGCAAACGAAAATGAACCCAGTACAGTACAGTTCATCATACGTACAGCTCCTGTAAAGGCAGACTAATAAAAACTGAATTTCACCAAGCCCTTTGCTGACATCGAAATTCAGGCAAAAAATGAATCGCTCCCGGAACGATCAAAGTTCCGGGAGCGATTTTTGTAATTGAGTAGAGTATTTAGGATTTTTACCGTGCTTATTGTGTGCCCGAAAGAATTTTTTAGAGAGGTATCAGCATGCATCCATGGCGAGCTTGATCGCGCCCATGATACCCTGGTCATCGTTAAGGCTTGCCGGAACGATGTAGTCATCTAAGTGGTTCATTTCGTCGGTTACAATGTAGCCGTTTAAAAGCTCCTTGAATTTTTCTCTGATAAGCGGGAAAAGCTGCTCCTGATGCATAACGCCTCCGCCAAGAATGATCTTCTTGGGACTCAGGATGAGAGCATAACTCATAAGAGCGGTTGCGATATATTCACTTTCGATTTCCCATACTTCTTTTTTATCTGCAAGCTGTGAAGCATCAACGCCCCAACGAGCCTTGAGTGAAGGGCCCGCTGCAAGACCTTCCAAACAGTTGTCATGGAAAGGACATACACTCTTTCCAGGATCGTTTTTTACGAGAGGAAGACGGATGTGTCCAACCTCAGGGTGAAGCATGCCGTGCAGGAGCTTGCCGTTTGACATAACGCCACCACCGACACCTGTTCCGATTGTGAGGTAGATAGCATCTGAAAGACCTTTTGCGCAGCCCCATGTAATCTCACCAAGAAGAGAGCCGTTTACATCCGTATCAAATCCTATCGGAATGCCAAGTGCTTCTTTTGCTGCGTTTACAATGTTGTAGCCGGACCAGCCTTTTTTTGGAGTTGAAGTGATACTTCCATAGGTTGGTGATTCTTTTCTTAAGTCAATAGGACCAAAACAAGCAATGCCCAAAGATTTGATATCTTTTCCTTTAAAATATTCAAAAATCTGGGGCATGGTTGTATCGGGTGTTTCAGTAGGAAATTTAACCTGTTCGAGAATTTCTCCGTTTTCGTTACCAATGGCGCAGACCATCTTGGTTCCGCCAGCTTCAAGTGCTCCGTATAACATATCCTTCCTCCGTTCTTCTTATATACATAAAGCCATAATTGATTTTGATTATTCTCAATCAATTATGACCTTTTGTCCTCTTTCAACATTATAACAAATATAGTAGAATAAATGCACTATGGATTTATTTGAATACGCAAGAGAAAAAAGCATGAGTAAGGAGTCACCGCTTGCCGCAAGGATGCGCCCGAAGACCCTTGATGAGGTAGTGGGGCAGCAGCATATTATCGGAAAAGACAAGCTTCTTTATCGTGCCATAAAGGCTGATAAGATCAGTTCAATAATATTGTATGGACCACCCGGAACCGGAAAGACAACCCTTGCTAAGGTCATTGCCAATACTACCAAGGCGGATTTTACCCAGCTTAATGCGACGGTTGCAGGTAAAAAGGATATGGAAGAGGTTGTAGCCAAGGCTAAGCAGAATCTTGGCGGTTACGGCAGAAAAACAATACTTTTTATAGACGAGATACATCGCTTTAATAAGGGGCAGCAGGACTATCTGCTTCCGTTTGTTGAAGACGGAACCGTGATACTCATAGGTGCGACCACAGAGAATCCCTATTTTGAGGTTAACGGAGCTCTGATTTCAAGGTCTGTTATTTTTGAGCTGCAGCCACTTTCGGTTGATGATGTAAAAACTCTGATGAGAAGGGCGATTACCGATACAGTAAACGGTATGGGATCCTATGATGCGGTTCTTGAGCCGGAAGCAGAGGAGTTTCTGGCTGATATTGCGGGAGGCGATGCCAGACATGCGCTGAATGCCATTGAGCTTGGTGTTATGACCACTGAGAGGAGTGATGACGGTAAAATACACATCACAAAAGAAGTGGCAGAGGAGTGCATACAAAAGCGTGTTGCCAGATATGACAAGGATGGTGACAACCACTATGACACTATTTCCGCATTCATAAAAAGCATGAGAGGCTCTGACCCTGATGCGGCTGTCTATTATCTTGCAAGAATGCTTAATGCGGGAGAGGACCCCAAATTTATTGCCAGAAGGATGGTAATATGTGCTTCGGAGGATGTTGGGAATGCGGATCCTCAGGCACTGCAGGTGGCAGTAGCCGCTTTTCTTGCAACCGAGAGAATAGGAATGCCGGAGTGTCAGATCAATCTGTCACAGGCGGCTAGCTACATAGCAACAGCTCCTAAGAGCAATGCAGCAGTGGAGGCAATTTTCAGCGCTATGGAAACAGTAAAGAATACGGGAAATCTTCCCATACCGACACATTTACAGGATGCACACTATAAATCTGCCGCAAAGCTTGGGCATGGAATCGGCTATAAATATGCCCATGATTATCCCAATAATTATGTTGAGCAGCAGTATCTTCCATATGAATTGAACGGAAAAGAGTTTTACAGTCCTTCAGGGAATGGATATGAAGTAAAGATAAAGGAGCACATGAAATTCCTTAAGGAACAAGCTAAAAAGCAGAAGGAGTGAATTTGAGGAATCTCTTATCAAGAATAGTAAAGCAGTTTTTTGATGGAATAAAAAATATTTCCCCGAAACGAATGAGAGTTATAAGTATTGTTTTCAGTATAATAGCAGTGCTTTCTCTGGTAGTATCGATTGCCTGTGTTTCGGGTGTTTTTACACAAAAGAAAGAGACGGCCAAAATCGTCGAAGAAATCGGACCTGAAGTTACAGAGGCACCAAAGGAGAAGAGTTACTTAAACGAAGATGTACTTAAAGCTATCACAGGTTCGGGTGACCGGGTAAAGAGAGCGCTGGATGAGAGACCTGCTACCGTGGAGGTCCCGGATGAAGAGCTTTCCGATTACGTAAAGGTTGGAGGGTGCCTTATTGGAGATAGCGGATCTGTTGAGGTCATGGGAGATGCCGAGGCGATTCCGACATCAGATGATAAGTACTACTATCTTTTTGATGCTGCAACCTATGAGGAAAGCTTTGATTTTGAAGCTGAGCCCATATCTAAAACCTACAAGGATAGGGAAATCAAGTTGACTGCCGCACTGAATAAGGGTGAGTCAGGCTCACGACTTTTTAAAAAATTTGTTGTAGCAGTAAAAAAGGATAACGAATATAAGACTGTTTCACACGCAAGCTATATTACAAATCCTGAGGCTACAGCTGCCCATAATTACGGCGGAATGCAGCAAAGCTCCAAGAAGGGACTTTTGATAGATCCTTCAAGGCTTGGTGATGTAAGCGACCTTGGGGTAAATTATGCTACTTATAATATTCCGTTAAACAGGATTCTTTCACCCGGGGCTGAAGGCTCTGTATCCTATACATATAATGGTGTAACATATCATTTTAATCAGAGAATCTTAGACGAATATGATTATCTTTTTACCACTCTGAATAGCAAAGGTATAGATGTTGCTGCGATAGTTCTTAATGATGTTTCTCCTTCCAATTTCCCGGAGGTGACTCATCCAAGCGCAAGAGGAGGTTCAACAGCCCCTTATTATATGTTCAATGCATCTGATGAGAGCGGTGTAAATGCGCTGGGAGCAATAGCGTCATTCCTTGCAGGGAGATACTCAGGGGCAGGACATGGCAGCGTTTCCATGTGGATAATAGGTAACGAAGTCAATGCCAGAAAAGAATGGAATTACATGGCTCAGACGGATCTTGAATCTTATACTGCTGCCTATGCCAGAGCTTACAGAGTTTTTTACAATGCGATAAAAAGCACAAATGCCGGAGCAAAGGTTTATATATCTCTTGATCAGCAGTGGGACAGAAATATGAAAGGCAATCCTGATTATGACGGGAGGGATATGCTGGATACATTTGCTTCGTCCCTTAAAAACTATGGTGATATTAACTGGGGACTCGCTTTTCATCCTTATACGGTACCGCTTACGGATGTCGATTTCTGGAATGGTCACAAGCTGGTATCCGATTCGGCTGATTCGTCCTTCATTACTATGAAAAACATAGATGTGCTGACAAATTATATGAGCAGCGAATCCATGCTTTACAACGGAAATGTAAGGTCTATAATACTTAGCGAGGTGGGATATACCTCCACTAAAGGCGATACGCTTCAGGCGGCAGCTATAGCATATGCTTACAGTAAAGTTGCGGCGAATCCCAATCTTGAAGCCATTATGTTTTCAAGGCAGACGGATGCTGCGGAGGAGATTGCTAATGACGGGCTGGCTATGGGACTATGCACAGCCGGGGGCGGACACAAATTTTCATATGATGTATTCAAATATATGGACACTCCTCAGCGTGAGGAATATATCTCATTTGCGAGGGGAATTGTCGGTGTAAATTTTTAATTTGAGCAGAGCACTTAGCGAGGAATTCTATGAGTTCACAATACCTGACTTTATACAAGATGATAGTGCTTTATATGCTTAGAAGGTCAGAGGGGCGTCTTAGCAAAGCACAGATTTATGATTTTATTTTGGAAAAAGAATACACAAATTTCCTGACGCTTCAGGAGGTTTTCAGCGAACTTGCAGACTCGGATCTCATCACTGAAAAAAGTGAGGGAAACAGAACCTATCTGAAAATGACAGATGCAGGTGCTGAAACATTGGAGTTTTTCGGGAACAGAGTAAATCCCTCAATTAAAGACGAGATAGATGAGTTTTTCAAAGAAAACGGCATGAAGATGAGGGATGAAACAGCTATCGGAGCTTATTACAAAAAAACGGGAGAGAATGAGTATACGGTTTATCTGTCTGCAACGGAGGGCGGTAGCTCACTTATAGATATCTCCATTCCTGTCTGGACGGAAGAGGCTGCTATGGCTGTCTGTGAAAACTGGAAAAAGAAAAACTCTTCGGTTTATCGTTTTCTTTTGACAGAATTAATGTAACTTTTATATTTGATTGTGACTAAAAGCGTTACAATTTATATATGAAATATTTATGGCAGTGTTTACTAATTTCATACATTGTCTTTTGTCTTATATGTTCGTCTGCGCTTAAAGTGAGCGCAGATGATGGCTTAGAGCGGCAATTTCGCATTCTTTTTATTTCTTCTTACGGTTTTTCCAATGATGCGGTACCTCAGCAGCTTGAGGGGTTCGAAAAAGGGATTGATGGTGTCAACGTTGACATAAGCTATGAGTTTATGGATGCTGACAAGTATTATGGCGGCCTGGATATCGAAAATTTTGATAAATATATACGGTATAAGGTTTTTTCTATAAGATCGTATGATCTTGTTGTGGTGGCGGATGATCCGGCTTTGAGATATGCGATCAATAACAGAGATGCGTTGTTTCCCGGAGTGCCTCTTGTATTTATGGGTGTTAACAACATGACTGAGGCCATAACCGCATCTGCAATGCGAAATGCGACAGGTATATCCGAAAGTCCTGATCTTGAAGGAAACTATGAGCTGATGAGGCAGCTTTTTCCAAGCAGAGAGCATATAAATGTTATTGTGGATTCATCAGTTGCCGGGCAGGGTGATTATGTGGAATTCATGAAGTTCAAGGATAAACATCCTGAGATCAATTGTACTGTGATCAATACTTCTTATTATACTGCTTCGGGAATAAAGGATGTTCTTGGTTCTTTGGACAGTGACGATATTATTTTGTTTCTGGATTTTTCTGTAGATGGTGAAAAAAGGGCATATTCCCTGCAACATGCATCGGATTTTATTTTAAAGTATGCACCTGAAATCCCTGTAATAAGACTGACATCAACAAATGTTGGCCATGGAGTTTTTGGTGGAATTTCGTATTCATATTTTGAAGCCGGAAGAATAGCAGGAGAAATTTCAAAGCGGATTTTTGGCGGCGAAAACCCGGATAATATTCCTTTGATGTCTTCAAATGTTACTACTCCGTATTTTGAACAGAGTAGAATGGACAAGTTTGGAATAAAGTATTCTCAGCTTCCAACGGATTCGGTTGTAATAAATGAGCATGAAAATCTTGCGAAGTTTTATCGTGAAAATAAACTCCTTAGTAATATGATCATTGTGATTATCTTACTGATGATCGTTATTATTGCTCTGCTTTATGCGGCTAATACACGCAGAAAGAGAATGATCAGAACAGACTTTTTGACTCAGATGCCAAACAGAAAAAAGATTATAGAGGATATGAACCAGGCTATTGCTTTGTCCGTACCTTTTGGCCTTATTATGTTGGATGTTGATCATTTCAAGGATATAAACGACACGTATGGGCATAAGGTTGGCGATGAGATAATTGTGGGAGTTGCTGACAGATTAAAGGTGCTGACGGATAAGACTGTTCTGTTTGCAAGGCTTGGAGGAGATGAGTTTTGCGGATTGTTCACTTCTCCTACAACAGGTGTAGGAATCTGTGAGGAGATTATGGACATTACTAAAGAACCTTTTAAAACGTCTGAAGGAGAAATAAAGCTGACCGTGAGTATGGGGTGCGCAATGTATCCGAATGATACAGACAATCCCAACAATGTTATGGAGTGTGCCGACAATGCGCTGTATGTGACTAAGGAAAACGGCAGGAATGGCTATACAATGTATGGAGATGTTAAGAATAAATGAGCAGATGGCAATTTACCCTGCGTAAAAGTAGAGGTATTTGATGACAGCACCACTAGTCTGCAGCATATATCAGACCGGCTGAATTGCGTGAGTAGTAACCGGTGTCAAAAAGTTCTTTTTCAATATTTTCCGCAGTAATGGTTATGGGGTTTAGCAGATAGGAGGGAACTACTTTAGTGCCATTGTTATAATCTTTTATATTATAGGAGCATTCAAAATCCCACTTTGATTCATCGATGAGGTCACTGGTGGGATTTCTTCCTGACAAAATTGACATTCCAAGAGAAACCGTAACTATTGACTCTTCTTGAAGGGCTTTGTAGACGGTCATGCTCTGAATGCCGTTTATTATGTTGTAAATGTTGGCAATATCTCCGTCCTGTCCGGTAAGAATTACAGTGTTGGTTCCGAGGTAATTAGACTCCAGTGCCTTAGCAGCTCCGAGAGCAGTTGAGTCATTTGCGCAAAGAACAGCATCAAGCCTTGTTCCTTTGGGGTAGTATGAATTGAGAATTATCTGAAGCCGTTGCTGAGCAATATCCGTTGACCACTGTGCAGTTGACGTTTCATAAAAACCGGTTTGTGTGGAAGGTACAATTAATTTGCCATTATCAATGTAGGGCTTTAATGTGTCGTAGGCACCCTTATAGAAAAATCTGGCATTGTTATCCACAGGATCGCCGGTTACAAATTCTATATTCTCTGAATCCTGAGAACTGTCCAGATCCAGTGAATCAATTATGTATTCTGCCTGTAATACACCAACCATGTAATTGTCAAAAGACACATAGTAATCCACAGCATCCGTGTTCATGATAAGTCTGTCATAAGCGATGATTTTTACATTTGCTGCTCGTGCTTCCTCGAGGACGCTTGATAGTGCGGCACCATCAACTGCTGTTATTACAAGTATGTCTGCACCTTCCGCTATCATTTTACGGAGATCGCCTATCTGTGTATCGATGAGGTTATTTGCGAATTTGACAATTACGTCACAACCGTTTTTCTCGAATTGATCTTTGAGGTATGATCCATCACGGTTCCAGCGTTCAAGGAGTTCATCAGGCATGGAAATGCCGACAACTGTCCGGCCATCATTTGAATGATTGTCGACAATTGAAGATTCTGTCTCTTTTGGCTCATTTGCTTTAGGACTAGGCGTCTTAGAGCTACAACCCGACAGAAAGAGACTTATTATAATAATTGTAATAAGATATATTTTTAATCGATTTAACATAGTGACTATGTTGTATTGCAATTATGAAACACGTTGTCAGTTGCAGTGATCGAAAAATATGATTTCAAAAATAGTAGAGTCTTATATTAATATCATATATTTTGAAAGGATATAAAGCCATAGATTGCGGGTAAAGTTAATGAAAATATCATAATTAAAGATACGTTACCATGCATTTAAAAATACACATTATCAATAAAATTTATTGACAATGCATATTTCAATTGATACAATAACATTTGTGACTGACTTAGGTCACGGATTGCTGGCATAGCACAGTCGGTAGTGCGTCGCATTGGTAGTGCGGAGGTCACGGGTCCGATTCCCGTTGCCAGCTCGCCCTTAAATCCAGTATTTATCTGGGTTTAAGGGTATTTTTTTGTCTAAAAATAGTGGTCGTAAAGTGGTCGCAACCTATTTATCAACCAAAACATGACCTTATTTCGTCAAGTCTTGCATCCTGCTGAACGGCTCTGATGTAGTGTAGAGTAGTGTTTTTGTCTGCATGACCAGCTGCGCACATGACAGTTTGAAGATCACCTCCGGTTGCTCTGGCTAGTTCCGTTACGCTCCAGAATCTTATCTTGTGAGATGAGAGATAGGGGACACCTGCTTCCGTCGTGATAGCCTTCAGATGGTCGTTAAAATGCCCTGTATTGAGTGGATTGCCATGACTTGTAACAACAATGTGATCAGATAAGTCATCCGGCATTCCAAGACTTTTAAAGACGTCAATGGCTCTGTCAGATAGCGGAAGGATACGGGAACCTTTTTCACCGCCTTTTGTGTGTGCGAGCTCAACATGATGGTTAATGCCGTTCTCATCCTTTCTGAGCACAACCTCACGGGAAACGGATATTGTTTTATTTCTGAAATCAATATCGCTCCAACGAAGGGCTTTTAGTTCACCGATACGCACACAGAGACAGAACATAAGCTCAATTCCGTAGTCGTAGCCACTTTTATCCTTCTTTTCAGACAGGACTTTCAGGATCGCTTCATGGTCCTCATTTGTATAAACAGAAAAAGCAACCGGAAAGTAAATCCCGATTGCTTTTGCAAGTATAACAATATCATGTTAAAAAACAGATTGGAAGTCACATAGCATTACAAATCATTACAGATAAGCCACATAGCATTACAAATCATTACAGTCAACATCATCCTCTTTGGAATATGACTTAATAGTGTAATTCAATTTCATTTATCATAAAACAAAAAGCAACCAAAAACGAATCACGGTTGCTTCAGCAAGTATAATAATATCACCCTGAAAAAACGATGAAAAGTATTCAGGAGTGTAAACCTAGTGTAAAAAAGGAGTCTAACAGTGTAAACCAAGTGTAATATCAGATGTTATAAATCAATCCCGTATGCTCATGATAATAATATCATTATGAAAATGAAAAGAAAATTTACAAAAGGTATACAAATGGTATACAAAAGGTATACAACGAATAAAATTTTGAAGGGGTTAAGTTATTAGATTTTTGGCCGATAACCTTAATGGAACATTATCACTATCTTAGTCGAACATGGAGGTTGGCTATGATTATGTCTCGCTTACACGGAGGTATTGGGATATGAACATTAAAGCAACTAATCTTTCCATAAAAATGGATTCTAATATTAAGCAGCATATCGTAGGAATTCCTGATTCTAAATCCAAGTCACGTTCTCATAAGAAAAATGATTTGCCAATCATGGATGTAGAAAAGTCTGCTACTGTGGATATTTCAAAAGATGGTAGAGAACTTGCTAAAAAACTTCGTGAAGATAAGCGTAAGGAAATAAAGATCAATATTGAAGAGACCTGGAAGCAAATCGGAGAGGCCGACAGATTGTCAAACAAAATCGAAAGCGGTGAAGAGCTGACAGATGTTGATAAAGAGTTTATCAATGATAATCTTCAGAAGATTACATCTGAACGATACGTGTATAATAAAACACATATTATCACGAAAGATGAATTTGAAGCTATTCTCAAAGGTTTGAAGGAAAACTTCGAGGCACGTCTTAATATGTATGCCGATATGCAAAAAAAGTTGGATGCGCAGGGACTTGAGGATGAGCACAATAAAAATGCACAGTTTATAGCAAAGGCTAAGCAGGATGAAAATGAAAAACAGCGAATTATTGACATACTAAAAGAGACCCTTGATGTCGATGATGAAGATGAAGAAGAGGAGAGCAAAAAAACTGAATCTAATGAGAATCAGGATGATAATGCATTAGAATTTGATGAAACCGGTAAAACTGCAGACGAGCAACTGATTGACAGAGCTTTCGATTTAATTGATAAAAATAAGGAAGCTGTCGATGAGATGTCCTCTCGATATGTAGCGGCTGCTGAGAGTAAGAATGAATATGATAAGTTGATGGATGAAGAATTTCTTAGGATTTCCGATTTGCTGGCTAATGATGAACTATCTGAAGAAGAGAAATTGAAGGAGTTCAAAACATCAAATGATTATATGACAGAACTTAATGCGAATAAGATACGACAGGAAGTAATTAACAGATTTGATTTTTCATCCTGGCTCATAGGGAAGATTGAATTTAATAACCATAATAAACTGAAGGATGTTCTTAATCTTGATGGTGTGGATTCTGGTATGGGTGGAATAGATATGGTAAGAGATTTTCTTATCAATGACAATTCATCACTTAGGAAATAATAGGTACATTTAAACCGTATCTAAAGCAACCATTGACCCTTTTATTAAGCCGAAAGTGGTCTTTTATATAAAATTGGGCGTGTGATTATTGCATGCTCTAATTTTATTTGTGTTTATTGGAGAATTATGAGGGAGACATTATGGTATAATTATTATAAATAGAAATATGAAAGAGTTGGAACATGGAAATAAAAATAAATGAAATCATTATTCCAGATGACATTGATTCGTTACCGGACTTTGATTGCTTTGACTCAGATGAATGCAATGAATTAGTAAAAGGACTATGCGGTTATGTCTTATCTGAGTCTTCAAAAGAGATAAATAAGTATAGATATGGTGAAGTGGCCATTTCCTATAATACTGATAATGGAACACAAGCTACAATAAATGGTACATACCATCATATAGAACTTAATGAATTGTTGAATCCTTCGGCTAGATATTTTAACGACATCATAAGAAATTCTTCGTTCAACAGTGTGATTATTGTACATAATCATCCTAATAACCAGATTTTTTCATTTCAGGATGTAAGACTTTTTTATGGAAATGATTCGATTAGTGCCATTTTGGCCGTTGGGAACACTTCAGATATCTTCATTCTTGTAAATAATAATGTGGATGTGATGTCAAGGCGCAGGCTATACGCTCATATGGTTCGTATGAGGGCGGAAATTATTAAGAATAATTCAGGGATAAAAAGCTATCAGGTTGAGGATGCATTAAACCAGGAGGTTATGAGACTTCTTAGTAATCCAAAAGAATTATCTGATGAATTTGGATTTAAACTGATTCATAAAAATAGAAAGAGGTGATTTTATGTCATCAGAAAAGGAAAGATGGGAAATACTAGATAAATTGGATATGGGATATAGTTTGGATGAAGATAATTCAGGACAAGTGATAGAAGATATTATTGTTGATGACAAGACTTTCCTTGAAGCATCAAATGGTCTTTATAGTAGATCAGAATATATGCAGGCGAAAACAGATGTTGAATTGTCATATGCACTTATGCAGGATCCACCTGAAGGGTTGGTAGAAAAACTGCTTAAGGCAAAAAGGAATGTTGAGGATTATATTAATTCCAAGCGAATTTTTATTCCAGCTAAGTAATGAAGGCGAATTAAAAGTGGTCTTTAAAGTGGTCTCTTTTATAAAAGAGAGCACCGAAAACCTCCTTTCCATGCGGGTTTTCGTAACTGGCTATTATCCGATTCCCGTTGCCAGCTCGAATTAAAAAACCTCAAGGCTTTCGAACCTTGAGGTTTTTCTATTATACTCAAAAAATTTTTTTAATTCTGTTTATTAGTTATGGAATAAAAATGATGTCAGGCTTTTGGTGCTTAAATCCATGAATAGGTTTTTTCTTCAGCAAGAGTCTCTGGTGCTGCTACGATAGTCTTGGGAGCTTTGGCCTCTTCGATCCAGGAATAAGTCTTTTCTTCTTCAATATCTTCAGCGTTACTTCCTTTTCAAACTAATACAGGGTTTTGCGCTTCATGGGAGAAGATTAACATGGATAAAATCATAATTAAATATTTTAAATGCATAAAATGTACAACATATGATTGTATAATTTGGCTATAACTTTTTTATAATAAATCCACTTGAATTTCAAAAATCCTGTAAAAATCGCATTTGTGGCATTTGAACAAATGTAATATAGATGATCTTTTAATGGAAAATAGTGTAAAGTCGAAAAAAGTCTTTATAAACAAATGATTAACTATAGTATTTTTTATACAGTCGACTTTGATTTTGGCAACTATACTTTCCATAATGACGACTATCAAAGTAACCTTAATATATGATATAATTTTTTGACTATTAGCTTATGGAGATAAAACATGACCTTTGAATTTACTACGTTGTTATTCCTGACCGTTGCACTGCTCGCGTATTATTTTTCTGCACCGAAATACAGACCGTTTGTGCTGATGATGGTTAGCTTCGGATATATTGCGATCATGAGCAGACTTGCCTTTGCGTTTATGGTGGCAGTCTCTGTATTCACGTACGTCGCAGGATTTTTAATCCATAGATTTCATGATGGAAGACCGGTTCTTTCGAAAGTACTGACTGTTTTAAGTGTGGTTGCATGCGTGTCCTTGCTCAGTGTCCTTAAGATGGGAGCTGTCTTGAGAGCAAGGGATACACTACCATCTTTTATGGCGTGGGCAGTATTGCCTATCGGTTTTTCGTATTATATTTTCCAGTCTATCAGTTTTTTGGTTGATACGGAAAAAGGGAAAACAGAACATTTTCCGTCACCTGTGGATTTCCTTTTGTATCAGTCGTTTTTTGCAAAATTCATAAGTGGTCCTATCGAGAGAGCAGAGAACTTCTTTTCACAAAAAGAGGCTGCTGCTACAGCGAAGTTTTTTAACGAGGAAAATCTGAACAGAAGCTTTGCGTATCTTGTTTACGGCTTTAGCATGAAGCTGATTCTGGCAAACAGATTTGCTAAGTACACGGAGATACTTCTTAATAATCCTGATTTTCATTCAAGAATAGGACTTATTGCGGGCAGTCTGATGTATACACTTCAGATATATACTGATTTTGCAGGCTATTCATCAATAGCGATAGGAATTGCGCTTCTTTTTGGTATCAGGCTTACTCAGAATTTTAAGGCACCGTATACAGCAAAGAGTATGTCTGATTTTTGGCGTAGGTGGCATATCTCTTTAAGCAATTGGTTAAGGGATTACATTTATATTCCTCTTGGCGGAAACAGGAAAGGAGCATTTCGTAAGTACCTTAATACGGTGATAGTATTCTTTGTATGCGGCCTGTGGCATGGAAACGGCTTGAATTTCGTGGCATGGGGACTAATTCACGGATTTTTATCGGTAGTGGATAATTTCCTGGAATCCATGCATGTTTTTGAAGCAAAAGCTATGAAGATTGTAAGAAGAATTCTGGTATTTATCAGCGTGTCGACTGCATGGATTTTCTTTGGCTGCGAGAGCTTGTCGAGGGCACTTGTATATGTAAAGAACATGATTCTTGGAAGCGGTGTTACTATGAGCTGGGCTGAGGAAATGGAATTTCTGGAAATGAGTAACTATCAGTTCTGGATCATGATAATAGGCGTTGTAATCATGATAGTTATGGATGTTTTTTCAAGCATAAACGAAAAGGATTTTCCCGAACTTTTGATGGAAAAAGCTTTGTCTGTCAGACTTGCGGTTTTATTCGTACTTTTGGTGCTAATTCTTGTTTATGGAGTGTATGGACCGTCTGAGCAGGTTATCGGATTTATGTATATGGATTTCTGATATTTGGATAATATATTACTTTGAAACATTTAATAATCGACTGCTTAAGAGATTGATGTAATAACAAAAATATTTTAACGGTACAACAAAGACATTTGGTTGCTATAACAAATATCGAGCAAAGGTTTTTAAGGAGATAAATGAAAAAGATACTGACATATACAGCATTTATACTGGCGTTTGTAATAACAATGAGTAGTCTTGACAGATTGCTTTCCAAAAAATCAATTCACGGAATAAATCAGGCGAAGAGTTTTTATGCCCAGCCTAAGGATTCGATTGATGTTCTGATGCTAGGTTCAAGCCATATTCATTGTGATGTAAATACTGCTTTGCTCTGGGAAAAATACGGGATTGCAGCTTTTGATTTCAGTGCTGCTGAGCAGACTTTGTGGCAGACTTACTATTATTTTAAAGAAGCTTTAAAAACACAGCAGCCCAAAGTAGCGGTTTTGGATTTTTATGCACCCGCTAATTTCAAAAATGATTATCAGTATGACTTTTTGTATGAAAATCTGCAGGGACTAAAGCCATCCTTCAACAAACTCGCACTTTTTGCGAATAGCTGCGAGGTTATGAGATGGGATGATTATTTTCCTGATTTTTTCACTTATCACAATCGATATGAAGACCTGGGAGAAGAGGATTTTGATGCGCTTTTTGGGAGGGAAGACCTTATAACTTTCAAGGGCTATACACCATACTGTGCTGTGAAAGCTCAGCCTGTGCCGGATTTTAATGTGACCCTTGCTGCTGATCTTACACCCAAGTCGGAGAAATATCTTCAGAAGATAATTGATTTTGCCAATGATAACAACGTAAAGTTGTTCTTTATCGTAGCTCCTTATGCTGCGGAGAATAAGGAGATGCTTTCATATAACAGGGTTGCCGATATTGCAGCGAGCAACGGTATAGAATTCATAAACATGAATTATGAATATGATGCGATCGGACTTGACTTTGAAACAGATTTTAATGACCATTCTCATTTAAATTATGAAGGAAGCTGCAAATTTACAGATTATCTTGCGTCAGAACTGTTTGGAAGATTTGGGGGCGACATGATCGACAGGCGCGGAGATGAGAGATACAAATCCTGGGACGATAGTGTGGCACTTACTGAAAAAATGAGGCTTGAAGCAAAGGAAAAAGAGGAAGAAAAGCTTCTTAAAGAAAAAGAAGAAAAGAAGAATAAAAAGAAAAAGTAATAAAACGAAGAAGCAGCAAAAGGGCAATTTAAACCTATAGCTTCGAATAATAATCGAATATGTTGCGTAAAATATAAAAAACATATAAAATTAATATGATTTTTTTGTTTTAGTTTTTGGTTTAGTTATATATGAGGGTAACAATTTGAAGGGGAAAAATATTAGAAAAATAGGCAAGAATACAGTTGTTGCGTGTATTATGGCAGCGGCCTTAACGGTCAGCACAGCTGATTCATATAAAGTGTGTGCTGAGTTTTCGACTTCCGGAGAAGATGCTGCCACCGGGGAGATGCAGACAGACACTTCGGGTATGATCGGAGAAGTGGGAGAGGCTGATCCGGATAAGGCCACTGATATAGGAGATATTACAGAGACATTTGAAGTTTCCTTAACAGAAGGTGGGTTAAACGGTAACAGACAATCCGATGAGAGCAGTGCATCCGATACAGATAACCCTGCGGAAGAAACTAATGCAGATGGAACAGACAATGGTCTTGAAACTGGTAATGGTCTGGAATCAGAGTCTACTATTGATGCGGGGAATAATCTTCAGGCTGCAAATGGTTCAGATTTAAATAGCAGCCAGGATATGAGCGAAGTGCCTGAAAGTAGTGGAAATACTCCTGCAGCTGATGTATCAGAAACAGTTTCCGGTCCTGATGCTCCTCAAAATACAGACACTCCGGAAACTCAGGACAGTAATTCTTTGCAGGTGGGAACTACCACTTTAAATGAAGCCTCGGTTTCTGTAAGTAATCTTAGTGCAGCTGGTACTGCTGATGAGACACCTGTATATGATGGTAATAGCCATGAGGTCAAGGTGAGCCTGAATGCCCAGACAGTTACTATAGGAGGAACCGATGTAGCTGTGGTTACCGCTACGGATTCCTCAGGTGAGACTTTTTATATTTCGGGACTTGCTGACAACAAAGTGACTGTAACGGCGCAGAATGTTGCCGATACAACTTTTGATGTATCATTGTCGGGAACGATTGTATATAACAGTGAGCTTACACAGGTGACAGCGCCTGCTTCACTTAAAGTTTCTACAAGCGGTGTGGTTCAGAAGAGAACAGTTACCTTAAGGTCCATGAATCTTGTTAAGACTTATGACGGCAATCCGATAACAAATGGCAATACGCCTCTTGCGGAAGAAGACGGCTGGGTAGAGGGACAGGGTGCATATTACACCTTTACCGGATCAAGGACTGCAGTAGGAACCGATATTAATGCGTTCACCATCAGTTCCGTGAAGGAAGGAACCGATTTAAACAATTACCAGATAAATTACACTTATGGCGGAATATCTGTTGTTGAGAGAACGGATGCTCAAAAATATATCATCACTATTGAGGGTATTGACGGCATTGGTAAATATTCCGGAAAAGAGCAGACTATTTCAGGTTACACACTTGAGGGCAGGAGCGATTCCGAATATCAGATAAACGGAAACGGTGACCCTGCTCAGGTACTTACGGTTACGATTGGCGATTCAACATTTACAGTAACAGGCATATCTGCTACGGCCACAGGTAAAAATGCAGGAAATTATCCCGTTGCCATAACCGGTTCACCAGTAATCAGGGATTCCGAAGGTAATGACGTAACAAATCAGTTCAAATTTGAGTTTAAGCCCGGTGTTTTCACTATTGATAAGAGAAAAGTAATACTCACATCGGCCAGCCTTAAGAAGAAATATAATAATAAGGTGTTGGAAAAACATGAAGTAACCGTATCCGGGGATGGCTTCGTTGAAGGAGAAGGTGCTACCTACAAATTCACCGGAAAGCAGAAAAAGGTAGGAGAAAGTTATAACTACTTTACCTATGAGCTGAATGAAGGTACACTGGCAGAGAACTATGATATTGAAAAAGTTCCCGGTGTTTTATCAGTTACAAAAGCAGGTGATACTGCTGTAAACGAAGAGAAAAAGGATAAATCCGATACGGGTGCTGAGGCTCAGAAACCTTCAAATAATTCTGAAAATCAGGAAAACACATCGGATAATTCCGGTACATCAAGTGATTCAAATGCTTCAGGTAGTTCTGCTTCAAAGGCTGATACAACGGATCAGACAAAGGCCGATGCTTCAGTGACCGAGGCGCCGCAGGATGGCACCACATCCGCAGGAAATGAAAATGTTCTCGGGGCCAAGAGAGGCCAGGACGGAACTGTGAGCGTGGGTGCCGGAAAAAAAGGCGACAAAGTTCTTGGTGCGAGAAGATCTTCAACAGAAGACGATACTAATATGGAAGGACATCTTGGGATATTTGCAGCTGCTGTTCTTTTACTGGCTGCGATGACTATTAAAAGAGATAAGAGATATAAGAAATGACTGATTCAGAATCACGTATTTATGGAAAAAACTTAATCTGCATTTGTGTCGATGAGTTTTCGGACAGGGATTTTAACGGTGTCTTGTGGACCCCCTACGAGGAAGATGCACTTCCTTTCGGAAGTGGATATGAGATGGTAATGTTGATGGACAGACTGTATGATAACTGGGATTTTCCTCAGAGGACTACATCTTACAGGACTTTTGGACAAAAGGATAAATCCAGGGATTATCACAACCCCAACTCTATAAGGAAAAGAGAGCCTATCAGATCTTTGAAGACCTACAGGGGTGAAAAGGCTACATTTATTGTACAGGTTAAGTTCAGACAGAACAGCTCCTGGCAGGGACAGGTACTTTGGTCAGAAAAGAAAAAGAACGTTCATTTTAGAAGTGCACTTGAGCTATTGAAGCTTGTCAACAGTGCGCTGGAGCAAACAGAGAATTGACAATGAGTCCGGGAGGCTTTTGCTTTTCGGACTCGTTTTTTTTGGGAATATGCGATAAAATAGATGGGTGTGTTTTTATGACAAAAAAACAGTTAGCATTGGAAGTGATAAACAGGCTGAGAAAAGAGTATCCCGATGCGGATTGTACTCTTGATTACAGTGAGGCATGGCAACTCCTTGTGAGTGTAAGGCTTGCTGCTCAGTGCACTGATGCACGGGTTGATAAGACAACTCCGCTTTTGTATGAGAAATTTCCGACTGTGGAGGCTCTTGCAAATGCCGATCCTTCGGAGATTGAGGAGATCGTAAGACCATGTGGCCTAGGAAAATCCAAGGCGAGAGATATCAGTGCATGCATGAAAATGCTTCATGAAAAATATGATGACAAAGTCCCTGATAACATGGAGGAATTACTGGCACTTCCAGGTGTAGGACGAAAAAGTGCCAATCTTGTTATGGGAGATGTTTTTGGCAAGCCCGCAATAGTTACCGATACACATTGCATAAGGCTCAGTAACCTGATAGGACTTGTGGATGATGAGAAGGATCCCGCAAAGGTTGAGAAAGCTTTATGGAAAATAATCCCTCCTGAAGAAGGTAACAGCTTATGCCATAGATTTGTGTGGCATGGGAGGAAAGTCTGTGTTGCAAGAAGGCCTGATTGCAGTAATTGCTGTCTGAAGGATATCTGTAAGTATGGAAAGAAAAATGCTTAAGGCTTACCGTAAAGTATGGATAATGGCTTGCGACAAGCATAACTGTTTTACAGGGGAGCATATTAGTAAATGTTTATAAGTAAACTTTTTATAGAGTTTGTAATATATAGTTTTGTTGGCTGGGTATATGAATGTATTTACTGCACAGTCAAGGAAGGACATTGGAGAAACAGAGGCTTTTTATTTGGACCTATCTGTCCTATTTATGGTACAGGAGCTGTGCTATGCTCTATTGTGTTTGGGTATCTTCCGTGGTTTAGAGGAATACCATACAACATGATTCCAATTTGGAAGATTTTTCTTATTTGTGCAGTGGGCAGTATTATTCTTGAATACAGCACATCATATTTTCTTGAGAAAAGATTCCACGCGGTTTGGTGGGAATATAACGACATTCCGCTGAATATTAACGGACGTGTATGCGTCCCGGCAACAGTAGGATTTGGTGTTGCGGGTGTGCTTGTTACCAGATTTGTCCTTCCTTTTTCTGAGAAAGTTAAGGCAATGGTGAATCCGTATGTAGCAGAAGTTATTGCGCTTTTGCTTATGGCATATCTTGCAGCGGATCTTGTTCTTACGGTGTCAAGTCTTATTCATCTTCTTGATATGGTCGAGGGAGCGATGGCAGAATTTGATGAAAAGATGGAGGATGTGTATCAGACAGCTGCAGCTACACCGGTAAGGGCTAAGGAAGCAATTACCGCTGTTCCCGCAAGAGCAAGAGAGGCTATAGCATCAGCAGCGGAATCATTGGACTTCAGACAGAGATATCAGCTTAAGAATATAAAGAATTTCAGATTTAAACGCCCTGTCTTCAGAGGTGGCAGGAAGTTGAATACAGACAGAATGTCAGAGTTTTACAAAGGTCTTCAGGATAGAATAACCGGCAATGAGAGATAGTGTAAGTTTGTTTGAAAAATAAAAGAACTGCCCGAAGAAATCCTTTTCAAGAGATATTCAGAGGGCAAGAGAACAGAAGGTGAAGAAATGAAAGAAACAATAAAAGGATTAACGGATTTTATTAAGGAAAGTCCTACTGCATACCATGCAGTTTCAGTGATGTCAAAGAGACTTCTTGAGGAAGGGTTTACAGAACTTAAGGAAGATCGAAAATGGGAGCTTGAGAAGGGCGGCAATTATTTTGTTACAAGATCAGGCTCTTCCATTATTTCATTTAAGATTCCGGCGGATGATTACAATGGTTTTTATATGATAGCAAGTCACAGCGATTCTCCCAGTTTTAAGATAAAGGAGAATCCTGAAATTGAATCAGCTTCCGCTTACGTGATACTCAATGTGGAAAAGTACGGTGGGATGCTCTGTGCTCCATGGTTTGACAGACCGCTCTCCATTGCCGGAAGAGTGATGGTCAAGGCTAAGGAGGGTGATGCAATCGGTGTTTCATCCAGACTTGTAAATGTGGACAGAGATCTTGTTATGCTTCCTTCTCTTGCTATACATATGGACAGAGAAGCTAATGATGGACATAAGTACAATGCTCAGAAGGATATGCTTCCCATTTTTGGTGATGCAGACAGCAAGGATAAATTTATGAAGCTCATTGCAGAAGAGGCCGGAGTAGAGGAAGGTGATATAGTTTCACATGATCTTTTCCTTTACAACAGAGTGGAGCCTTCAGTATGGGGAGCCGATGAAGAGTATGTGTCATCGGGACGGTTAGATGATCTTGAGTGCTGCTACGGATCCTTTGAAGGTTTTATAAACGCTTCCAATAAAAAGAACGTGATAATGCATGTGGTATTTGACAATGAAGAGGTGGGAAGCACTACAAGACAGGGTGCGGCATCGACCTTCTTAAAGGATACTCTTCTGAGGATCAATGATTTCTTCGGAAAGAACAGAGAAGATTATCTTGTATCAATCGCCAACAGCTTTATGGTATCTGCCGATAATGCCCATGCAGTTCATCCCAATAATGTTGAAAAAGCAGATCCTGTTAACAGACCACAGATGAACAAAGGAATTGTTATCAAATACAATGCTAACCAGAAGTACACAACCGATGCTGTTTCCGGCGCTATTTGTAAGATGATCTGCGATAAAGCAAAGGTCCCTTATCAGACCTTTACGAATCGTTCGGATGTTGCAGGCGGATCAACACTTGGTAATATTTCGGGAACACAGGTTGCAGTTCGCACAGTTGATATAGGTATGGCACAGCTTGCAATGCATTCACCATATGAGACTGCAGGTGTTAAAGATGTTCAGTATCTGATTGATTTTTCAAAGACATTTTTCGAGGCTGATATAAAGGCTTAATTTTTTATAGAACGGAGATATTTTTTCATGGGACTTTTTGATTTTTTGGGTAATAAGAAGAATAGGGAAGAGGAAGAAGCTCTTCTTATGGAACAGGAAGCAGAGCAGAGAGAAAAAGCTCTTGAAGAGCTTAAGGAGAAGCATAAAGATTTGGGATGGCCGTCTCCCGGAAAGCTAAATCCCATAAGGATAGAGGGACAGGAGAATCTGGAATTTGAAGATCCCCTTTCAGATGAGAGAAAAGATGAAATCGGACAGCTTGTATATGAAGAGGATCTTAATCTTGATACTATCAAATTCTTTTCCATGCAGGAGCTTTTATTCCTTTTGACTGTTCAGGAGGGGTATCAGAGGATTGCACCCATTCCGGGATACGAAGCAAATCACAGAAAGGTTTACAATGAGATTCTTGGCAGGGTAAGAGATGCAAAGACACTTTATGTGCTCTTTGATTCTATGACAGGATATCCCTTTATTGATCACGGATATATAAATATATATTCAAGCGAGGAATATGCCCAGGCTGCTGTGAATGCTTTCTCCAAGCAGTTCAGAAAGCTTATAGTGCGTCCCTGCAAGGCCGATAATGATGCTGAGTCAGCAAGTGAGAGAAGAACATTCTTTGATTATCTTTACTACTTAGGTGCTGAAAATTTCATTGTTGATAATGGTTTTTACAGAGCGCACTTTAAGAGAAATGAGATTGTTGCTGCACCCGGAGACTGGGGTAATGGTGGGGATAAATCTCCCAAAAATCCTGAGCTTGTTTTTGCGATTCTTGACTTTCTTGGAGAAGCAAGATGGCCGGTTAAGTATGAGAAGAGAGATGCTGTTCTGGCAGCCAAGGAGATGCGCATGGCTCAGGCAGCCCAGGCTGCACATTATATTGTGCCTATGATGCATGAGGGACCTGTTGAGGTTCTGGATGATGGCAGATATAAATTTACTGCGGATACAAAGATTAGATTCCCTGAAATCAAGAGCTCGGATGAAAAACATTTTCTTCCGGTATTTACAGATGGAATAGAGTTTAGTAAGGCTTTCAGAAATACCGATTACAAGGGCGCGGTTTTTGGATTTGGAGATATTCTGAAATTTGTTGGAGATAAGAATGGTATCATAATTAATCCCAATGGTCAGAAGGTTATGATTCCAAGAGACAGAATGCTTGCTCTGCATATGGCAGCTCAGGCTGCATCTGCAGGTAAGAATGCCGGCACAAAGACACAAAAGAAAAAGCTTTCCGAAACTGAAGCGGCAGTTCAGTCAGCAATGAGCGGTAAGGGAATTGCAGCGAAAGCATCAGATGAAGAATAAATAGTGTACTACTACATTTTGTGATATTATTAATGATAGGTTAATTGTATTTTTCTTTGCTAAGCATGGAGGGGGATTATGTTCGACCGAATCATGGGAAAATACCTTTTAGACAGAGGAAAGCTTTCAAAAGCTCAGCTGTCTCTGGCTTACCAGGTGCAGGAGTCAAAAAGAGCTAAGCTTGGTGTCATAGCTGTCAACGAGAAGCTAATGACTGTTGCGCAGGCGGAGGAGATTAATGCACTCCAGGCTACAATGGATAAGCGCTTTGGTGATCTTGCCATAGAGAGAGGGTATCTTTCTGAAATACAGGTTGGTTATCTTTTATCGCTTCAGGGCAATGAGTTTCAGACATTTACATCTGCGCTTATTGCTAAGGAGATGATGAGTCTTGAGGAATTAGATGAGACTCTTAAGATGTATCAGCAGGAAAAGGGACTTAATGACGAGCAGATGACTGCTTTAAAAAGCGGAGACATCGAACTGATTGTTCCAATTTTTTCCGGAACTGATGATCCGGAATACAATGCGCTTTTCGATTATGGAATAAAGAATCTGTACAGACTTGTTGATACACATCTTTATCTGGGTAATGTATATACAGTTCATAACATTAAAGAAGAATGTATAGCATATCAATCTTTTGATGGAGATGTTAAGGCTACGGTAGCTCTTATCGGTAAAAATGAAAATCTTCAAAAGCTTGCAAAAAGCTATACCAAGGAAGAATTCATTGAAACTGAAGAAGATGCGCTTGATGCCATGTGTGAGCTTATTAACTGTATAAACGGTCTGTATGCTACAGATAGAAGTAAAAAGGGTAAGAAGATTGAACTTGAACCGCCTTACTTTATAACAAAGTTTGGTGAGATTGACGGAGAGGATATTCGTATTATGCCCGTATACTGTTGTGATACGGAGGTACTTCTTATTGTTTCTGCACACAGTAACACTACTGTAAAATGAGGAGAAGCGGCTATGGCAAAGATTCTTATTGTTGATGATTCAAGAACTTCCAGAAGAGTACTGAAGGACATGCTTGAGAGGCATGGCCACATTGTTGTTGATGAAGCTACCAATGGGCAGGAGGGCTTCGATGATTACGGAAAATACAATCCCGATATTGTAACTATGGATATTACTATGCCGGTTATGGATGGAATCCAGGGCTTGAAGCTCATTCATAAGGCTTATCCTGATGCCAGGGTTATTATGATAACGGCAGCAGGTCAGAATGAGAAAGTAAAGGAAGCCATTGAAAGTGGCGCAGCAGAATTCATAACCAAGCCGCTGGATGAGGATACGGTGATATCCGCGATAGATAAAGTAATGCAAAAGTAATGCAAAAGTAATGCTTGGAAATGAGGAATTATGTTTAATGATATAAAGATAGGACCTGTTACATTACACATGTACGGCCTTATGATTGCTGTCGGATTTCTGACAGCTCTCATGATTGTACTAAAAAGAGGAATAAAGAAGGGCCTATCGGAAGATACGATATATGGTATTTTCTATTGCGCAATAATCGGAGGCCTGCTTGGTTGCAGGCTTCTGTTTTATGTTGTAGAGCTGCCGAATATAATGAAAGATCCCTCTATCTTTTGGGACTTCGCAAACGGTTATGTTGTATATGGAGGAATCATAGGAGGGATCCTGGCAAGCTATATTTATGTTAAGAGAAAACATGAAGATTTTTTGAAATATTTTGATGTTGTTATGCCTGCAGTCGCGATTGCTCAGGGCTTTGGTCGTATAGGATGTTTTTGCGCAGGGTGCTGCTACGGTGCTGAAACGACGAGTCCTTTTCATGTTGTATTTACACATTCCGATTTTGCACCAAACGGTGTACAGCTTATTCCGACACAGCTTATGTCATCAGCAGGTGACTTTCTTATAGGTGCATTTCTGATATGGTTTTCAGGTAAAACAGAAACAAAAGGAAGAACAGCAGCAATGTATCTTGTTATGTACGGAATCGGAAGATTTATAATTGAGTTTTTCCGGGCTGATTACAGAGGAAGTATTGGGGTGCTTTCAACCTCACAGATAATCTCATTTGTGATTGTTTCTATTGGGGCGTTTCTCTTCTTGGCAGCTCCAAAGCTTGATATGAGATTTTAATTTACAGCGTATTGTTATAGTATACCGGCTTAAATCCATCCGCCATCTATAGTGATGATCTGACCAGTGAGATATGATGGTGAAGATGCAAGAGATACAGCGAATTCACCGACTTCCTCAGGAGTTCCGATTCTGTCAGCAGGTATCTCTGAAGCAAGTTCATTCAGATTTTCTTCTGACAGGTGTGATCTGTTCATCTCTGTATCGATCACACCGCAGGAGATAGCATTTACCTGAATTCCACTGGGAGCAAGTTCTTTTGCAAGAGCTTTTGTAAAGGAATTGACTCCACCCTTTGAGGCTGAGTATGCGACCTCGCAGGAAGCGCCTACATTGCCCCATACAGAAGATATATTTATGATTTTTCCATGCCCGTTTCTTACCATATAAGGAACGGCATTTTTACAAACATGGAAAACTGAATCCAGATTGGTACTCATAACCTTGTGCCATTCATCTGAGGTCATATCGGTCAGAAGACCATACCATGCTATTCCTGCGTTGTTTATGACTATTTCGGGGGATTGTCCGCATTTATCCATGATGGAGATAAAAAGGGATATTACGCTGTTTTCATCCGAAACATCGCATTGGAATGCATGAGATGTTATTTTGTACATTGTAGAAAGCTTCTCTGAAAATTCGTTTAGCGATTCAATACTGTTTTTACAGCAAAGATACAGATTATAACCGTTTTTGGCGAATACTTCTGCGATTGCTTTGCCTATGCCTCTTGATGCACCTGTTATCAGAACCGGACCTTTATTTGAATTCATTTTTTTGTTTTCTCCATGGTTTTATTATATTTATAAATGTAGATTTGCTTATATCTTAACATAAAAAGGTATTTACAAATCAGACTTTTGAGGGTATTATATACCCTATAAATAATAATTGTACACAATTGAATTAAGAACAAATTATAAAATGTTATTTTTCGAATGAAAACATTATCTTTGTAATTAGACTTAAGATAGTCAGACAAAACTTTATTTAAGAAATGATGTACCATTGCTATGCCTGAATGACAAAATGGAGGTTATTTAATATGAGAGATCTTGTAATAATAGGTTCCGGTCCTGCCGGACTTTCAGCTGCCGTTTATGCTAAGAGAGCAGGACTTAATACACTTGTGATCGAGAAGGATCCCGTTAGCGGCGGACAGATACTTATAACATATGAGGTGGATAATTATTTAGGACTTCCCGGAATAAATGGCTTTGATATGGGAATGAAGTTCCGTGAACATGCGGATAAGCTTGGGGCGGAATTTGCAGAAGGTTGTGTTTCTTCTATATTAATAGAAAAAGAAGGAAACGAAAAGGAGGCACCTGTTTTTAAGGTTGTAACAGACCAGGGAGAATACGAAACTAAAACTGTTTTACTTGCTACAGGCGCATCTCATAACAAACTTGGAATTAAAGGCGAGGAGGAATTTACAGGACGTGGAGTTTCATATTGTGCGACCTGTGACGGCGCTTTTTTCAGGGATAAGGTGGCAGTTGTAAATGGCGGTGGTGATGTTGCTGTTGAAGATGCTATTTTTCTTGCAAGGGGCTGTAAAAAGGTATATCTGGTTCATAGAAGAGATGAGCTTCGCGCTGCAAAAATACTTCAGGATGAATTATTGTCACTGCCAAATGTTGAAGTTATATGGGATAGCGTGATCGAAGAGGTCAAGGGTGACACCAAAGTTTCATCTGTTGCTGTTAAAAATGTTAAGACAGGTGAAACAAAGGATGTTGAAACAGATGCTCTTTTTGTTGCAATTGGTATCCATCCTCTTACTGAGTCTTTTGCAGGACTTGCAGACATGGATGGTACCGGATATATCATCGCTGACGAGAGTGGAGTAACCTCTACACCGGGCGTATTTGTTGCCGGAGATTCAAGAAAGAAGCGGCTCCGCCAGATTGTTACGGCAGTTGCGGATGGAGCAAATGCTGTTACATCTGTTCAGGATTTCCTGGTTGGAAAGAAGTAAATAATTTGTTGACCGATTGAGTACCGTATAGTCGAAATAATGTATATATGTTTTGATTAATGAAACACTTATTTAACCAAATAATGTATTTTATATTTTTTTTAATACAACATATTGAAAAGGGTCAGAAGCCGCATGGTTACTGGCTCTTTTACTGTTTGTAAATTGAGTTAATATATTGCTCAATTGAAAAAAAGGCTTATTTAAGCCTTTCAATTTTACGCGAAATTGATTAAGGAGAGTTGACAAATTGATGTTTACAGAGTATATTTTTAAAAGATGTAACAAATTCGTAACAAATATTTTGGAGGTTCGTTTTGCAAAAGACTAGATTACAGCTGTTGGCGATGGGGGTTGCTACTGCGGTAACAATTGGAGGAGTAGGTATAAATGCCAACGCATCAGCGTCTAAGGTAACGACAGTTTTACCGTCTGCAGGTATTAGTTATGCTCTTACAGGTGATTCGGTATCACTTTCAAACCTTGCAGGTGACAATGATACAGATGTTGCTGAGAACGAAATTGAAGATTCTGCAGTAACAATTACAGAGACAACACCTCTTGCATCTACATTGCAGGAGAACATTCTTAATGATATTCAGAAAGCAACAGGAGCTACAATTCCTCAGGAAGAACCCGGAACAGGTACTGAAGAGGAAGTTACTGAGGATAATGCCGAAGAGGAGCTTACAGCAGAGGAAAAGGAAGAAGAGAGATTCAGATCTCTTGTAATTGCTCAGGTTAATGATTATGTTAATGTCCGTGATAACCCGAGCGAGGAGGACGGTGAGATCATCGGTAAGCTTTACGATGATTCCGTAGGTACTTTCATAGAAGAGGCTGACGGATGGTACAAGATTAAGTCCGGTTCAGTTGAGGGTTATGTAAAGGCAGAGTATTGCGTAACAGGCG
This sequence comes from Butyrivibrio sp. AE3004, assembly GCF_000703165.1. NCBI lineage: Bacteria > Bacillati > Bacillota > Clostridia > Lachnospirales > Lachnospiraceae > Butyrivibrio > Butyrivibrio sp. AE3004. The sequence continues at coordinate 2,472,679 of NZ_JNLQ01000002.1, read as the reverse complement.
AAGATGCAGTTGAGCTTGCAAAACAGGTTGGTAAGCGTATTGCTACTGTTACAACTACAACACTTAAAGTAAGAAGCGGCCCCAGCACAGATGATGAAGTGCTCGGACTTGTACCGATTGAAGATGAACTTGTTGTAACCGAAGAGCTTGATGGCTGGGTTAAGGTCAGCATCGAAGAAGGTGAAGGTTACGTATCAATGGATTATGTAGAGCTTTCTACAGAGTTCGTTGAAGCAGAGTCCAAGGCAGAAGAGGAAGCTCGTCTTAAGAAAGAAGAAGAGGCTCGTCTCGCAGCACTTGCCCAGGCTAAGAAGGGAACAAAGAGTTCTTCATCAGAAGGCGGTTCTAAGGGCTCTAAGAACTATAATTCAGCAGGAAGCTATACAACACAGTCAAGTTCTATCGGATCTGCAGTTGCTTCCTTTGCTACTCAGTTTGTTGGTAATCCTTATGTATACGGAGGATCCAGTCTTACAAACGGAACAGACTGTTCAGGATTTGTAATGAGCGTATATGCTAACTTTGGTGTAAGTCTTCCTCACTCAAGTGGTGCGGACAGAAGCGTCGGAGCAGCAGTTGATGGACTTGCAAATGCACAGGCCGGTGACATTGTATGTTACTCAGGTCACGTAGGAATCTATATCGGTGGTGGACAGATTGTACATGCTTCCACAGCTAAGACAGGTATCAAGATTTCAGACGCAGGATACAGACAGGTATTGGCAGTTAGAAGAATCTTCTAATCTTCAGAGCCAAGCGAATTATAAAAAATAAGACCAGAAGGATGCTTGCATCCGAACTGGTCTTTATTTTTTATAATTCATTCGGCGAGAAGCCGAAACGAGTAAATGCATAGCATTTACGAGTCTCCGCTCTGAAGATAAAAAATACTAAGTGACTTGTAAAAAAAAACCAGATGGATGCTTGCATCCAATCTGGTTTTTTTAGTCATTAGAATTAGTCGGGTTCAATAAGGCCGTATGTATTTCCTTTTCTTTTGTAAACAACATTGGGCTGATCTGTCTCAGCATTGATGAATACGAAGAAGTTGTGGCCAAGGAGCTCCATCTGGATGGCAGCATCCTCTACATACATTGGCTTAAGATCAAATTTCTTTACTCTGACGATCTTGATTTCTTCATCATCAAAATCTTCGTTATCAATATATTCTTTCTTAAAGTTACTGATTTCGGTCTGGTGCTTGTTTACAAGTTTGCTCTTATATTTTTTCAGCTGACGTTCAATAATCTCCTCCACAAGATCAATTGATACGTACATATCGTTGCTGACCTGTTCGGATCTTATGATCTTACCTTTAACGGGTATGGTCACCTCAATCTTATGACGATCCTTGTCAGCGGTTAATGTTACGTTGACATTTGTTTCCGGAGTGAAGTACTTTTCGAGCTTTCCGATTTTTTCCTCCACTGCTGATCTCAGTCCGGGTGTTACATCGATGTTCTTACCAATAATAGTGAATTTCATGCAATCATCCCCTTTGCAGTTTAGTATATTATAGCTTATCCAGAGTATTACTTTAGAAATGAGAGTCACTTGTGAGTTGTTCTCTGAATATTCAGTTAAATTATATCATTTATCTATAAGAATACGCAATTTAATAAAAGCTAGTTTAGAAATCTTTTATTTTTTATTATTTTTGTGAAAGTCATACAAAAAATATGTTTGTTTTTAAGCGTGGAAAAATTTGGTTTTTGTGTGGATAAATGTGGATGATGTGGATAACTTCGTGTATAAGTCGAAAAATAGGCATTCCATATTTTAAAATTGTGGATAACTTTTAAAAACTTTCTAAAATTAAAATAAATTTTATATATTGACTTTTTTATTTATGTGCAAATATTACATCTTTACAAAAATTTAATAAAAAAAGGATATATTGACAGTGCTTTTCCTTGCACAGAAAAATGTCTGCATGCTATAATATATTCGTTGTGACAAAAAAATAACAAGCAACAAAATAATAAATAATTTGCGGACAAATGTCCCGAAACGGAGGTAGCATCTATGGCACAGAAAGTAGTATTGGCAGGCGCATGCAGAACTGCAATCGGTAAGATGGGCGGAGCGCTCTCTAACACACCGGCAGCAGATCTTGGCTCTATCGTTATCAAGGAAGCGTTAAACAGAGCAGGCGTTAAGCCGGAGCAGGTTGACGAGGTTCTTATGGGCTGCGTTATCCAGGCTGGTCTCGGACAGAACGTAGCACGTCAGGCATCAATTAAGGCAGGTCTTCCCGTAGAGGTTCCGGCAGTTACTGTCAATGTTGTTTGTGGTTCAGGTCTGAACTGCGTAAACATGGCTGCTGAGATGATTAGATCAGGTGATGCTGATATCGTAGTTGCAGGTGGTATGGAGAACATGTCTATGGCTCCTTTTGCACTTGACAAGGCTCGTTTCGGTTATCGTATGAATAACGGCGTATTAAAGGATTGCATGGTAAATGATGCTCTTTGGGATGCATTCAATGATTACCACATGATCCAGACTGCTGATAATGTAGCAGAGCAGTGGAAGCTTACAAGAGAAGAACTTGATGAGTTTGCTCTTAACAGTCAGCAGAAGACAGAGGCAGCTCAGAAGGCTGGTAAGTTCAAGGATGAGATCGTTCCTGTAGAAGTTAAGGTTAAGAAGGATACAGTTGTATTTGATACAGATGAAGGCCCTCGTCCGGGTTCTACAATGGAAGGTCTTGCAAAGCTTCGCCCTATCAATAAGGATGGTGTTACAACTGCAGGTAACGCTTCAGGTATCAATGATGGTGCTGCTGCTATTGTTGTTATGAGCGAAGAGAAGGCTAAGGAGCTTGGCGTTAAGCCTATGGCTACATGGGTAGCAGGTGCTCTTGGCGGTGTAGATCCTTCGATCATGGGTGTTGGTCCTGTTGCAGCTACAAAGAAGGTTCTTGATCGTACAGGTCTTACAATTGACGATATCGATATCTATGAGGCAAACGAGGCATTCGCAGCTCAGTCTGTAGCTGTTGGTAAGGACCTTGGCTTTGACCTTTCAAAACTTAACGTAAACGGTGGTGCTATTGCACTCGGACACCCTGTAGGAGCTTCAGGATGCCGTATTCTTGTTACTCTTCTTCATGAGATGCAGAGATCTGACAAGAAGCGTGGTCTTGCTACTCTTTGCATCGGTGGTGGTATGGGTTGTGCTACTATCGTTGAACGCGATTAATCAAAAAATAAAGAGCGCTGTAGGATATTCCTGCAGCGCTTAAGTAATGAAACATCATGACATTTTCGTGAAAATGAATTGATGGATTTTTAAAGGATATTTAAATCATTTAGTTTGGATTATGGTTCAAATGATAGATTTAATATAAAGAAAATAAGGAGGAAAAGAAAATGGGATTTGTTAATGTTGAAGTTAAGGACAAAATTGCTGTTCTTACAATCAACCGTCCTGAAGCACTCAATGCTCTTAACAGCCAGGTCCTTGATGACCTTAACGCTGCTCTTGACAGCATTGATGTTAACACAGTAAGAGCTCTTGTTCTTACAGGTGCAGGAGAAAAGTCATTTGTTGCAGGTGCTGACATCGGAGAGATGAGCACACTGACAAAGGCAGAGGGTGAAGCTTTTGGTAAGAAAGGTAATGACGTATTCAGAAAGCTTGAGACATTCCCTATTCCTACAATTGCAGCAGTTAACGGATTCGCTCTTGGCGGCGGCTGCGAGATTTCTATGAGCTGTGATATCCGTATCTGTTCTGATAATGCTATGTTTGGTCAGCCTGAGGTTGGTCTTGGAATTACTCCCGGATTTGGCGGAACACAGAGACTTGCACGTCTTATCGGTGCAGGCATGGCTAAGCAGCTTATTTACACAGCACGTAATATCAAAGCTGATGAGGCTAAGAGAATCGGTCTTGTAAATGAAGTATATACACTTGAAGAGCTCCTTCCTGCAGCTGAGAAGATGGCTAACACCATCGCAGCAAATGCACCTATCGCAGTTCGTGCATGCAAGAAGGCTATCAACGAAGGTCTTCAGCTTGACATCGATAAGGCTATCGAGCTTGAGGAAAAGATTTTCGGTGATTGCTTCGAGACAGAAGATCAGCGTGAAGGTATGGCTAACTTCCTTCGTAAAAAGGATGATCCCAAGAAGGTTAAAGTTGTAGATTTTAAAAATGCGTAAAAAATCACTTAGCGAGGTCTTGTCGAGCTTAGTGTACTACTTTGTTCTGGCGAGGGCATTTCCCTGAGAGCAGAACTTCCATATGTAAATAATTATTCCAGGAGGATATATAAATGAAAGTAGCAGTAATTGGCGCAGGTACAATGGGTGCAGGTATTGCACAGACTTTTGCACAGGCAGATACAGTAGAAAAAGTTTACCTTTGCGATATTAAGACAGAGTTCGCTGAAGGTGGCTTTGCAAAAATTAAGAAGAACCTTGACAAACAGGTTTCAAAGGGAAAGATTGATCAGGCTAAGGCTGACGCAATCACAGGCAAAATCCAGACAGGTCTTAACGACATCTGCACAGATGCTGATCTCGTTGTAGAAGCTGCTCTTGAAGTTATGGATATCAAGAAGAACCTTTTTAAGGAGCTTGAAGAGAATATCGTAAAGAATCCTGATTGCATTTTTGCATCAAACACATCATCTCTTTCAATCACAGAGATTGGTGCAGGTCTTCCTAAGCCGGTTATCGGTATGCACTTCTTCAATCCCGCTCCTGTTATGAAGCTGGTTGAGGTAATCCAGGGTGCAAACACACCTGAAGCCGATGTTGAGAAAATCAAGAAGATCTCTGAGGATCTTGGCAAGACTCCTGTTCAGGTTAACGAGGCAGCTGGTTTCGTAGTAAACCGTATCCTTGTTCCCATGATCAACGAAGGTATCTTCGTTTATTCTGAAGGTGTTTCAGATATCCAGGGTGTTGACACAGCTATGAAGCTTGGCTGCAACCATCCTATGGGACCCCTTGAACTCGGTGACTACATCGGTCTTGATATCGTTCTTGCAATCATGGATGTTCTTTACAAAGAGACAGGTGATTCCAAGTATCGTGCTTGCCCTCTTCTTCGTAAGATGGTTCGTGGTAAGAAGCTTGGCGTTAAGACCGGCATCGGCTTCTATGATTACAGCGATGGCGGCAAGGTGCCCACAGATAGAAAGTAATCACCAGGCGGCAGATGCCCGGTGTACTGCTTAGTTCGACCTGGCGAAGCGAGAATCGAACTTCATATAAAAAGAGAAAACACCAAATCAAAGCCTTCTTCCTTTGGGAGAAGGCAGCCCTAAGGGGCGGATGAGGGTTTTAAACATTTAGGAGGACTAATTCATGGATTTTCAGTTAGATCAGCAACATGAAATGGCTAGAGCTCTTTTCAAAGAGTTTGCAGAAAAAGAAGTAAAGCCACACGCTATAGATGTGGATGAGACAGAAAAATTCCCTATGGAGACCGTTAAAAAAATGCAGAAGTACGGTTTCATGGGCATCCCGATTCCGAAGGAATACGGCGGACAGGGATGTGATCCTCTTACATACGCTATGTGTGTAGAGGAACTTGCAAAGGTTTGTGGTACAACAGCAGTTATCGTATCTGCTCACACATCACTTTGCTGCGATCCTATCATGACTTATGGTACAGAAGAGCAGAAGCAGAAGTACCTTGTTCCACTTGCAAAGGGTGAGAAGCTTGGTGCTTTCGGTCTTACAGAGCCCATGGCAGGTACTGATGCACAGGGTGTTCAGACTAAGGCTGTTCTTTCAGAAGACGGTAAGGAGTGGATTCTTGATGGTTCTAAGTGCTTCATCACAAACGGTGAAGTTGCTGACGTTTATATCATCATCGCTTACACAGATATCGTTGAGGATAAGAGAGGCAGAAAGACAAAGAAGTTCTCAGCATTCATCGTTGAGAAGGGTACACCCGGATTTACATTCGGAACCAAGGAAAACAAGATGGGTATCCGTGGTTCATCCACATACGAACTCATTTTCCAGGATTGCCATATTCCTGCAGAGAACCTTCTTGGTGCAAGAGGAAAAGGCTTCCCAATCGCTATGCATACACTTGACGGTGGACGTATCGGTATCGCTGCACAGGCTCTTGGTATTGCTGAGGGCGCTCTTGACAGAACAATTGAGTATGTTAAGGAGAGAAAGCAGTTTGGTCGTTCAATCGGTCAGTTCCAGAATACACAGTTCCAGCTTGCTAACATGGCTACACAGTGTGAAGCAGCTAAGATGCTTGTTTACGCAGCAGCAGATGCTAAGAAGAACAAGGATCGCTACTCTGTAGAAGCTGCAAAGGCTAAGCTTTTCGCTGCAGAGGTAGCTATGGATGTTACAACCAAGGCTGTTCAGCTTCATGGTGGTTATGGTTACATCAGAGAGTACGAAGTAGAGAGAATGATGCGTGATGCTAAGATCACAGAGATCTACGAGGGTACATCCGAAGTTCAGAGAATGGTTATCAGCGGAGCATTACTTTCATAATATCCGCAACCATTTACAAAGGACTATTTACAATTTTTAATAAGGAGAAAACAAATGAAAGTTGTAGTTTGCATAAAGCAGGTGCCCGATACAAAGGGCGGGGTTAAGTTTAAACCCGATGGAACACTCGACAGAGGAGCAATGCTTGCAATCATGAACCCTGATGACAAAGCAGGTCTTGAGGCAGCTCTTCGTCTTAAGGATGAATATGGCGCTGAAGTTACTGTAGTAACCATGGGTCTTCCCAAGGCAGAGGCAGTTCTTCGTGAAGCAATGGCAATGGGTGCTGACAAGGCAATTCTTGTTACAGACCGCGTACTTGGTGGTGCTGACACATGGGCAACATCTTCAACAATCGCCGGTGCACTCAGAAACCTTGAGTATGATCTTGTAATCACAGGCCGTCAGGCTATTGATGGAGATACAGCTCAGGTTGGACCTCAGATTTCTGAGCATCTTGGACTTCCTGTAATTTCTTACGCTGAAGAAATCAAGGTTGACGAGAAGGCAAAGACTGTTGTTGTTAAGCGTCAGTTCGAGGATCGTTATCATATGGTAGAGGCTAAGATGCCTTGCCTTATCACAGCTCTTGCTGAACTTGGCGAGCCCAGATACATGACTCCCGGCGGAATCTTTGATGCTTTCGAGAAGGAAGTTACAGTATGGGGAAGAGCAGACCTTAAGGATGTTGAGGATTCTAACCTTGGTCTTAAGGGATCACCTACTCAGATCGCTAAGGCTTCAGATAAGGTTAAGAAGGGTGCCGGCGAGAAGATCGTTGCAGATTCAGCTGATGAAGCTGTAGATTATCTGTTCGGCAAGCTCGAAGAGAAGCACATCATCTGAGAACCTGCGAGCCGCGCAGTAATTCTTGAAAGACAAAATTCTATGCTTGCATAAGAATTTTGGATTTTAAGAATTAATATGTGGCTAACAGCCACAACGAGGAAATGAGCAGCATTTTCGAGTCTGCGCGCTCGGTAGAGCAAAAGATTTATATATATTAAAAGGAGAACAAAACATGTCTTTAGAAGAATATAAGGGTGTATTTATATTTGCTCAGCAGGTAGACAATGAGCTTTCAGGCATTGCATTAGAGCTTCTGGGCAAAGCAAAAGATCTTGCAAAGGATCTTGATGAGAAAAAAGTTACAGCAGTTTTGGTTGGTGATAAGGTAGGCAACCTCGTTGATACTCTTGCAGAGTATGGCGCTGATCGTGTAATCGTTGTTGACGATCCTGAACTTAAGGATTATCGTACAGAGCCTTACACACACGCACTTGCATCTGTGATCAAAGAGTTCAAGCCTGAAATCCTTCTTGTTGGTGCTACAGCAATCGGCCGTGACCTTGGTCCTCGTGTATCTTCACGTGTTCATACAGGTCTTACAGCTGACTGTACACAGCTTGATATAGGTGATTTCCCGCTTAATGCTATTGAGGGCCAGGAGCAGAAGCATCAGCAGCTCCTCATGACTCGTCCTGCATTCGGTGGTAACACAATCGCTACTATCGCTTGCCCTGACTTCCGTCCTCAGATGGCTACAGTACGTCCCGGCGTTATGCAGAAGATTGCTCCCATTAAGGGCGCAAAGGCAGAGGTTGTAGAGTTCAATCCCGGCTTCGAAGAGAATGCTTGCTATACAAAGATTCTTGAAATCGTTAAGGCTGTTTCAGAAGTTGAAGATATCCAGGAAGCTAAGATCCTTGTATCAGGCGGACGTGGAGTTGGAAGCCCTGAGAACTTCAAGATTCTTGAGGATCTTGCAAAGGTTCTTCACGGAACAGTATCATGCTCACGTGCAGTTGTAGATTCAGGCTGGAAGCCGAAGGATCTTCAGGTTGGTCAGACAGGTAAGACAGTTCGTCCTAAGGTTTATTTTGCAATCGGTATCAGCGGAGCTATCCAGCACGTTGCAGGTATGGAAGAGTCAGATCTCATCATCGCTATCAACAAGGATGAGAATGCTCCTATCTTTGACGTAGCAGACTATGGTGTAGTTGGTGATCTTAACAAGATCGTTCCTGCACTTACAAAGAAGCTTGAGGCTGCACTTGCTGCAAAATAATCTATTCAATAGAGATATTGATGGGGCTGCGTATTTACGCAGCCCTATTTTTGTCTTATAGTAAATCTTATAAGTAATATTTTGTGAGCAATAAAAAATTGAGGGTTATATGTATGAAAACAATTCTTGATTACGAAACTGTAGCTCTGCGAGATGATCTTGATGCTGTAGAAATAATCGACCAGACACTTCTTCCCGGTAAAATTGAAACTATACTGCTAAAAACAGGAGAAGAAATCTGGAATGCGATTTATCTGCTTCAGGTACGTGGCGCACCTGCTATTGGTGTGACTGCCGGCTTTGGGCTATATATTCTTATGAAACATACGCAGGCTGAAACCTATGCTGATTTCATGAGAGAACTTAAGGAAAAGAGTGATTATCTTAACTCATCCAGACCTACTGCTGTAAATCTTTCATGGGCGCTTGGCAGAATGAGAAATCATGTAAGAGAATGTGCTGAAGCAGTAGAAGTAGGATATGAAACCAATATAACAAAACCACTGGTTACTCAGCAGGTTATAGATATTGAGAATAGGATAAATGATGTTGAGGTAATTCCGAAAGCAGATTCGGGTAAAATGAAGACAATCAGAGATATACTGATTCTCAGCATGAAAAACGAATCAGAACGCATTAAAAGTGAAGATATAGATGTATGCAGACGTATTGGTGAAAATGGTCTTACACTCATAAAAAATGGTTATGGTCTGCTAACACACTGCAATGCAGGCCAGCTTGCTACATGCAAATATGGGACAGCTACCGCCCCTATGTACCTTGCTCATGAAAAGGGTTATAAAATAAAGGTATATTGTGATGAGACAAGACCGCTTTTACAGGGGGCAAGACTTACTGCGTTTGAACTTCATTCGGCGGGAATAGATACCACACTTTTATGTGATAATATGTCAGCATCACTTATGAAAAGCGGACTCATTGATGCAATTTTTGTCGGCTGTGACAGAGTTGCTGCTAACGGAGATGCTGCAAATAAGATCGGAACCAGTGTTGTAGCTACGGTTGCAAAACGATACAATATTCCGTTTTACGTCTGTGCACCAAAATCAACAATCGATATAAATACCGAGATTGGCGCTGAAATAAAAATCGAACAGAGAAAGCCGGAAGAGGTTACAGAAATGTGGTATAAGGAGCGCATGGCACCTGAAGGTGTTAAGGTATATAATCCCGCATTTGATGTTACTGATAATGAACTTATTACAGCTATCATTACCGAGCATGGTGTTTTGAGGCCGCCTTATAATGAAAGCATTGCAAAACTATTTAAATAAATATCTTGAAATACTACTAAATGTATTGTAGTAGACATAGTAAAAAAGAGTAGATATCTGGCATGTTCAGTATCTGCTCTTTTTTCAGCCAACTAAGAAATGATTCAGTAATTCTTATACGATAAAATCATAAACACTTATCCGTATAATGTTCATCTGAACAGTTAATAAAGATTATAAAATATCCATAAATTTGCGTAATTTCGTTGAGTGGGTATTTTTTAGGTGTTAGAATAATTTTGAGAAAGTATTCGCAATTGTGATATAAGTAAATGCGAAAACGATGATTGAGGGGCGCATAGGATGGCTGTAGTTACTGCCGGTGAGGACAAAAGTTTATATCAGCCTGATTTAATATCAAATGAGCTTCTACTGATAAAAAAGCAGGGTGGCAATGCTGAAGAGTACAGAGATAAGCATTACAATATCTACCAGCTTGCTGAAATCAGAAAGGGGCTATCCACCGGCGTGGATGTGAGCTTGTATGCAAAACCGGAAACACCGTGGAATGAGATGGAAGAAATCAGACTTGAGCTTCAGAGCGGAATAGATATGTCTGCTTATCGTGAAGCCGGTTTTGATATAATGCAGCTTGCGGAAATCAGAGAGGGACTTTCTGAAAAACTTGATGTTTCCGAATATGCAAGACCTGAATATTTCTCGGATCAGATGAAACAGATAAGACTTGGACTTAAGGCGGATGTACCTGTAATTTTTTATCAGGATCCAAGATTTAACTGGCTCCAGATGCAGGAAATTCGCCTGGGCTTACAGAACGGAACCGATATTTCCCAATATGCAAGTATAGATATGCCTTATATGAAGATGCGCGTTATTCGTGAGAGCCTTGAGGACGGACTTGAATTTGATGAGAGAACCATCAGGACCAAGGATGCATCCACGTTGGAACAAATACATATAGCATATAATGAAAAAATAGATATTTCAGAGTACGTAAAAAAGAATTTTGATGCAGAACAGCTTGAACAGATAAGAAAAGCAAAGCAGGAGGGAATAGAGGATATCAACCGGTATTTCCTTTTTGGCATGCGTGGTGAATGCATGCATGAAGTGAGAAAGGGACTGGAGCAGAATCTGGATGTATCAATATATGCTGATGAAGCTTATAGCTGGAAGCAGATGAGAGAGCTTAGGCTTGGACTTGAACATCAGATAGATGTGACACCTTACGCAAAACCGCTATACAGAGCTGATCAGATGCGTGAGATCAGAAAAGGCATTGAGGAAAACCTGGATGTCAATTTGTACAAGAGTATGGTTCATCCTGCCCAGGAGATGAGAGTCATGCGCAAATGGCTTTCTGAAGGAAAAACTCTTCCGAGTAATCTCAGCAAATTGTTTTCCGGACAGCTTCAGGAAGAGATGGATAAGCCTGCTGATGAAGAAGTTAAAGCCTGGCAGTTCCTTCAGACAGAGGAAGGCAGACTTATTGATATTTCGCAAGACAAGATGAAGTGCTATTTTACATTGCCACTAGGTGTCAAAGGTGCTTCTTATAATCTGGAAAAAGTTGTAAAGCTTTTGTATACAGCGAGAGTCAGACGCGGAGTAAGCAGAAAAGCCATCGAAGAGATGATTGAGAATAAGAAATTCGGAGTTAAAACTCTCGTTGCCCAGGGAAAAAATCCTATGGATGGCAAGGATGGCTATTATGAATACCTTCTCAAGCTAAGTGAAGAAATACTTCCGGATATGAGTAACGGTGAAAGTGCCGATTTTTCAAACGTAAAGGTATTTGACGAGGTAAAGCTTGGCGACAAGCTTGCTATATACCATCCTGCAACTACGGGTGAGGATGGATTTGATGTAACAGGAAAGATTATTAAAGCAAAAGCAGGAAAAGGAAAACCTATTCTAAAGGGACAGGGTTTCATGCTTTTGAGTGATAAACAGACCTACGTTTCGTCCCTTGCGGGAGTAGGAAGGATTCAAAACGGAGAGATAAGGATTGATAAGGCAAAGATTTATGACTCTCTTATCAATGTGAAAGAAAAAATAACCTATGACGGAACCATTTGGGTAAGAGGCGATGTTGATAACGCTTATATTCAGGCAAAGGGTGATGTTGTAGTCGACGGAAGCGTATCCTGTGCTGATATACATGCAAGTGGAAGAGTTGTCGTTAGAAAAAGCATTGTAGGAAATGTTAATGACAGATCATCCGTTTCTGCAGGAGGGCTCGTAGCTGCGGCACATTTGGATACCACCAATGTGAAATGTAAGGGGGATCTGGTGTCCAATGACTGTATGAACTGTAATGTTTCTGCTGAGGGGAAAGTGCTCATGCTCGGTGAAAAGGGGCTAATAAGCGGAGGTGTTGTAACTTCGCTTCGCGGTCTTGAAACAGCGGTTCTTGGAAGCAAAACCATCAAGGATACAGTCATAAGAACCGGTATTACTGAGGAACTGGATTACGAGTACCAGACACTTCTCAGGAATATCAGCCGTATTTATGCGGAGCTTAAAGTTTATGAGCAGCAAAGAGCTAAGCTTTCGGCTTTTAATGATAATACAAACAAACAGGCACTGCAGCTTAAGATAAAAGTAAATGCCGAATCGGCAATCAAAGAGGCAGAGCTTGAAAAGCTGAATATGAGAAAAAAGAACATCGAAAAGGAGATGGAATCGGTTAAAGATGCGAAGGTTATTGTATCAAGGCTTATATTTAGCGGTACCTGTGTAAAAATCGGAAACAGAGTGTTAAGAGTGCATGACACAATGGAGACTTCGAGAGGCATTACCTTTACCGGAAGGGATGGAAACCTGGTAATGCTTGATGGCGAGAAAACCATAGCAAGGAGCTAAAACGGTGGCTGAAAAGAGTATTCTGATTGTAGATGATACAGAAATAAATAGAGGCATTCTTAGCGAAATTTTCAAGGATGATTATAATATTTTGGAGGCTGAGAACGGAAGGAAGGCGCTTGAAATCATAGCGCATCAAAGAAGTGGGATATCCGCCATTCTCCTTGATATTGTTATGCCTGAAATGGATGGCTTCAGGCTTTTGGAAGAACTCTTCAAACACAAGATTCCCGATAAGATTCCGGTTCTGATGATAACCGCAGACAGTTCACCTGAAACCGAGAGAAAATGCTATGAAAACGGGGCAAGTGATGTAATCCACAAACCTTTTGATACTGTTATCGTAAAGCATAGGGTAAAACGAGCGATAGACCTGAATATGAGCAGGCAGGAGCTTGAGCAGAAGGTCAATGAGCAGACAAAGGTTTTGAAAAAGCAATACCTGGTTCTTAAGAAACAGGAAGAGAGACTTAGAGAAACAAATAGCAGAATAATTGATACTATCTGTACCATTGTTGAGTTCAGAAATCTGGAGTCCGGATATCACTTAAAGAGAATTAAGGGATTTGTTCAGATTCTGGCGAATGTGGCAATGAGAAACTATCCTGAATTCGGACTTACGCCACATAAGATAGAAGTTATAACCAATGCCAGTGCGATGCATGATATCGGTAAGATCACAGTTCCGGATGCAATTCTGTTAAAACCCGGAAGACTTACGGCAGATGAATTCGATATTATGAAATCACATACCACCAGAGGATGTGAGATTGTAAAAATGCTGGCAGACTTACAGGACAAGGAATACCTTGAAGTCAGTTATGATATTTGCAGACATCATCATGAAAAATATGATGGCAAAGGATATCCTGATGGACTCAAGGGTGAAGAAATATCCATAGCTGCACAGCTTACATCACTTGCGGATGTTTATGATGCACTTGTAAGTGACCGAGTATATAAATCAGCATTTGCGCCAAGTAAAGCTTATGAAATGATCAAGAACGGAGAGAGTGGAATATTCTCTACCAAGATGCTTGCATGCTTTGATATTGCGAGACCGGATATGGAAGCGATGGTTGCCCGTACAAAAGCAGAAGAAGAGGCAAACATAGCAGCCGGAGGCGGAGGCCTCTTAAGCCAGTAATAAAAAATACACTAAGCAACTACCGGAGCGAAGCGGAGATCGAACCCGTTCGAAGCCGATAGGCGTAGAACAAAAAAGAAGTCATAAATTTTGATTATATGAATTTGAAATATTCAACGTGTGTGAAAGGTTGCTAGAAATCCGGGGGATTTCTGTTTAGCAACGACCGGAGCGAAGCGGAGATCGAACCCGTTCGAAGCCGATAGGCGTAGAACAAAAAAGAAGTCATGACTTATTGTCATGACTTCTTTTTTTCATCAACGTGTGTGAAAGGATTCGAACCCTCGACCTTCTGGTCCGTAGCCAGACGCTCTATCCAGCTGAGCTACACACACATGTGCACGAACAACTTCGTGCAGCAGAATTCATTATAGCATCTAATAGATTAATGTCAATAGACTTTTTAAATTTTTTTTATTTGCATTTTCAGCTCTTGTTATTCGGAAGCTCAACCTTAAAGAATTTGACACTATCAGTAAGCTCTTCCGCAATTTTCTGAAGATCAACAGCCTGATCTACGATCGATTCCATTGTGCTGTCAAGCTGTGTCAAAGAAGCACTGGTTTCTTCAGTGGATGCAGCATTTTCTTCTGAAATACTTGAAAGTGACTCTACGGAGTTAAGGATATTTTCCTTATCCGAATTCATAGTCTCGACAAGTTCAACAATCTGCTTGTTTCCTTCCTCTGTCTCTTCCAATAGAGCAAGCATTTCGTCAAATGAGGCACTCATTTCTTCAAGAGCGGTGGCTTCGTTTGCTGTGGCTTGTTTAATGCTTTCCGTAAGCTCCTTGTTTTTATTGGAATAAGATGTAATGGTTGTGAGCATTCCGGTAATCTCACCTGCAAGATGGTTACTCTCTTCCGCAAGGTTCTTGATGTTGTCGGCAACAACCGCAAAGCCTTTTCCGGCTTCACCGGCTCTTGCTGCCTCGATGGAAGCGTTAAGTGCAAGGAGATTGGTCTGGCTTGAAATGGAAATAATACCCTCAGCTGCAGTAGTGATCTGCTGAACAACAGTTGCGGTTTCATTAACTGATTCAGCCACCTGACCAGCAATTTCGTCGGTTTTCTGGTCCTGGATTTTTATCTGCTCAAGCTGATCCTTAACTTTGTTGGACTCGTCATATACCTTTTTGCCTTTTTCAAGATTGCTGCTTGCTGAGTCGCGTACAAAGTCAACGGATGTACCCATATTGATGGTTATGGTCGAAGTATTTTGTACATCCTCGGCCATTGCGGTTGCACCCTGTGCAAGATCGTTAACAGCGGAGCTTATATCGGTAGTAGTTTTCTGAGAATTGGATATGTTGGATTTTGTAAGCTCAGCTTTGTCGTTAACCGTACCGGCGTGATCAATAACCTTTGCCAAAGCATTTCTGAGTTCATGACGCATGGATTCAACGGCATCAGAGATATGTGAAAACTCTGAAATAGGACTGCTGCTTTTTATCTTGGTTACAAAATCTCCTTCGGAAATTCTTTCCACATCAGTGGAAAGCTCACGGATACTTCTCATAATAATTTTTAGAATTATTACTGCAAAAATAATGAGTACAACAATGATAACTGCGAATATTATAGCGAGTAATATAATTTTGCGGGTTATTTCGGAAAGCTGGTGAGTGATCTGTACTTTTGCCCAATCTTCGGTTATTTCTGACATCTCACTCAAATACTCACGGGCGATTTCAAACTGCTTGTCAAATTGCTCTATATCGCCATCACCTGCAGAAAAATCATAAGTTCCTTCCCAGGATTTAAAAGCGTCTTCGAATTCCTGATACAGTGTTTGGAAATTTGCTCCATCAGAAGCTTTTGTCTCAGTCCAGATGGAACTGTCATTTTTTGTAATTGCGACTGCTGCATCTACTCGTTCAAGAGCCTGTTGTTTGTTTTCGTTTAAAGAGCTTCTGTAATCGCTAAGCGCATTTTCATCCAGGTATTCTTTATAGGCAATATAACGTGTGCCTGCAAGCATTGCCTGATACAGATCACGGTCTGCATTCAGAAGGTTTTCGGAAATTGTAAAAAGGTGATCATAGTAAAGCACTTCGTCGGAATTGGCAATGCTTAATAACTCTGAACTGAAGAATATAGTTGCAAAGATAAGAACGCCCATAAGAGGTACAATCAATGACATCAGGACAGCAGTCATACTGAATTTTTTTCCGTTTTTCATAATGGACCTCCTTGGTTTCATCAATCTACAAAAGAACAATGAAAAGTGTTGCAATAAAAAATAATTTCTAATTGTATTTTACGCCTTTATTTGCTGGCTAAATACTAAAAACCGAATATTTATAATCCTTTAATAATATATTTCTAAATGGTTTTAAATTGGAAAAAAATAAATATTCCCGTATTAATGGGAGGAGACCGGTATGGGTGGGGACGCCATACCGGTCATAAAGAAAAGGAGATTGTCCTTTTTGTTCTGCAATAAGTATATCGACAACAAGCTAAAAAACTTTATAGCAAAAATAAAAAAATTTTAGAATCGCCAAATAAAGAGTCGCAAGCTTCTCTTTGTTCTTAAATCAATATGTGATAATATATAACGGATTATGTAGATTTTTGTTATTTAAAAGGAATGCTATGCAGAGATTCGATTTGATTGCTCCATGCCATTTTGGCCTGGAGGCAGTACTGAAAAAAGAAATAATAAACCTTGGCTATGAGATAAGAGAAGTAGCGGACGGAAGGGTTATCTTTGTGGGAGACCCCGATGCTGTTGTCCGTGCTAATATCGGTCTTAGAACCGCTGAGAGAGTGCTTATAAAGATAGGTTCCTTTAAGGCGCTTACTTTTGAAGAACTGTATCAGGGAACGAAGGCTCTTCCCTGGGAACAGTATATTCCCAAGGATGGTAAATTCTGGGTAAAAAAGGCGAGCAGCGTAAAGAGCAAGCTTTTTAGTCCCTCTGATATCCAGTCCATTATGAAAAAAGCAATGGTTGACAGACTGGGAGACATTTACGGAATAAGGAGATTCGAGGAGACCGGAGAAAACTTTCCTGTAAGAGTTTTCCTTATGAAGGATGAAGTAACGGTTGCGCTTGATACAACAGGAGATTCGCTTCACAAAAGAGGATATAGAAAACTGGAAGCCAAGGCACCTATTGCTGAAAACCTGGCAGCAGCGCTTCTGATGCTTACTCCCTGGAGGGCTGACAGAATTCTGGTAGATCCCTTCTGCGGCAGCGGAACTTTTCCGATTGAAGCAGCCATGATTGCGGCAAATGTTGCGCCGGGAATGAACAGACATTTTACTGCGGAAAACTGGACACACATCATAACTCCAAAGAACTGGAAGGATGTTCGTGAAGAATGTGCGGAAGAAATAGATTATGGCGTAGAAACAGACATACAGGGTTATGATATCGATCCTGAGGTTATCGAGATTGCCAGAATCAATGCACAAAAAGCAGGTGTTGATAAAATGATACATTTTCAGGCAAGATCCGTTGCGGACCTCAGCCACAGAAAAAAGTACGGCTTTATCGTAACCAACCCTCCTTATGGCGAGAGAATTGGTGAACAGAAGGAACTTCCCGCTCTCTATAAGACCTTGGGTGAAAGATACAAAGCACTGGATTCATGGTCTATGTATCTTATCACTGCCTATGACAAGGCAGAGCGTGATATAGGTAAAAAGGCGGATAAGAATCGAAAGATTTATAACGGAATGATAAAGACATATTTTTATCAGTATATGGGACCTAAACCGCCTAGAAGGAATTTGAATAATGATTGAAGAAAGACTCAAAAAAACAGCGATCATGACCGTTGTTTTTGTGTTGCTGTCGCTGAGCGTTATGTTTTTCAGGGCGGCCACCAAGAATGTGCTTATCGCTGAAGCCGGAGATGCATATAAATCCGGTGCTGAGAATAACAGACAATATGAGCTTAAAATCATGGAACCAACGGATTCAAAGGGTAAAGGAAACCTTGTTATTCCTCTTGAGAGCGGAGTTACATCCGAGGACATTCAGTTTGTGGAAAAGCATGGAATACATCAGTTTGAATTATATATTCGAGGGGAAACTCCAGATTTTTACAGGAATAACAATGTTATTTCTGACCTGGAATGTATAGAGAGCGGAACATTTTCACCTCTTAATGATAAGGGAATGGTGTGCCTTGGTTTTAAGCTTGACGGATTATATGAAACCAGCACTTCGCTCGGAGACAGGGAAATAGTTGTTAACTTTAATCAGCCTGATTATGAAAATGAGAAGGTTGTGATAATAGATCCGATAGATGAAGTTGGGCTTGAACTGCTGCCATATCTTAAAAGCGCTTTTAGCAGCGAAGAAAATATAAAAATATTTTTTACAACACTGGACGATAAACAGGCAGGAGTTAATGAGACGTTTGCACTGATAAATGAGGCAAATGCGGATTTTTATATACAACTTGGAGTTGATGAAACCACAGAGAGCGATTCGGGAATCAGAACATACTACAATGACAGATTTTTTATAAGACAGTTCGGAAATGTTCAGCTGGCGGATATGCTCGAGAGATACACAGTTTCATCCGCCGGAAACAATGCTCTTGGACTTGCGGCTGCAGGGGAGGACAATGCTAAGCTTTCCGCATCTGTTATACCCTCTGCACTTGTTACACTTGGAAATATAAACAATAGAGTTGACCATGACAATCTTGAAAAAGACAGTTATTTAGAAAGCTGTGCGGTAGGTATTGCAAATGGAATAAGGGCATCCTTTGAGACTTTGGAACCTTCGGGGGATGAATCTGTGCCTGATATACAGCAGTAAAACGGATTCACAGGCAACAGACCGGTATGAGAAAGATAAAACTTGTGTTTACATATGAGGAGATTTAAAGCCAAATGAAGATTATTTTTGCTACAGGAAATAACAACAAAATGCGTGAAATCAGGGAAATCCTCGGAGGACTTACTTCAGAGATCAATTCAATGAAGGATGAGGGGATTGACATTGATATTGTTGAGGATGGCAGTACATTCGAAGAAAATTCTATGATTAAGGCAAGAGCGGTGGCGTCTTATTGCAGAGAAAAGGGCATGACCGATTTTTGCATCATGGCTGATGATTCGGGACTTGAAATTGATTATCTTGATAAAGCGCCCGGAATTTATTCTGCCAGATATTTGGGACATGACACACCTTATTCAGAAAAGAACACTCAGATCCTTAAAAAACTCGAAGGAGTGCCAGATGAAAAGCGTACAGCCAGATTCGTATGTGCAATCGGTGCCGTTTTATCTGACGGAAGTGAATATGTTGTGAAGGCAACTATGGAAGGAATTATCGGACATGAGATTGCCGGAGAAAATGGTTTTGGATATGATCCAATATTCTTTTTGCCCGAATATGGCAAGACTTCGGCAGAGATATCACCTGATGAAAAGAATGCCATAAGTCACAGAGGCAAGGCACTCAGAATGATGGAAGAAAAGTTGAGAGGTTCTTTCAATGCATAAGATATTAGTAGTCAGTGATACTCACAGAAAAGATGAAAATTTTTACAGAGTTCTTGAAAAGGAAAGCCCTGTAAGCCTTGTGATCCACTGCGGCGATACAGAAGGTAGCGAGACGCAGATGCAGCAGCTTGCCGGGGCTCCTATGCGCATTGTGAAGGGAAATAATGACTTCTTCAGCAGCCTTCCGGATGAGCAGGTATTTGAAGTTTGGCCGCATACCTTTTTCCTAACCCATGGACACAGATATCTGGTGAATATGGGTAGTGATGAGATCAGAAGGGAAGCGTTCTGCAGAGGAGCCGATGTGGTTATTTACGGGCATACTCACAAACCTGTAGCGGCGGAGATAGACGGTATGTATGTATTTAATCCCGGTAGCCTTTCTTATCCGAGGCAGGAGGGGAGAAAGCCCTCATACCTGATTCTGACTATAGATGATGAGGGTGAACTATACTATGAAATCAAGTACCTTGATCTGTTTTGATAAAAAAATAAAAAAAATTTATAAAATGTATTGACAACCAAGGTACACTACTTTATAATTCTTAAATGTCGCTGCAAGACAGTGATGCATGTGTCCGTAGCTCAGCTGGATAGAGCAACGGCCTTCTAAGCCGTGGGTCGGGGGTTCGAATCCCTTCGGGCACATTTCAGATTAAGAAGCAGCTTTCGATAATCAAGCATTAGTATTGATCTGAGTGTATGGTGGGTATGGCGCAGTTGGTTAGCGCGCCAGATTGTGGTTCTGGAGACCGTGGGTTCGAGTCCCACTATCCACCCTTTATTATAAAGGGCGTTAACTTGGACAAATTACTAATTCTGAGTTATCATTAAGTAAGCACATCTGCTGTGTATGATGGGCTATCGCCAAGCGGTAAGGCACAGCACTTTGACTGCTGCACTCGTGGGTTCGAATCCCGCTAGCCCAGTTTTGATATATCACTGCTTTTGCAGTTTATATATATGAGATACTAGCTCAGTTGGTAGAGCACTTGACTTTTAATCAAGTTGTCGTGGGTTCGATTCCCACGTGTCTCATTAGAAGCGCTTAACTAATAAGGTTGAGCGCTTTTTTCATGCATGATTATATCAAATTTGAATACTTGATTTTCCGTAGTTTTTGAGCTAATCAAGTGCTCAGATTTGGAGGTCAAGAATGGCAAAAATCAGCATGAAACCAAAGGAAAAAGTTACGCTTGGGGAGGCAAGGGAACTCTTTTTCCAAAAGTGCAAGATCAAGAATTTATCAGAAAAGACTATAGAGTCCTATAGTAATCATTTCCATTGGCTATTTGAATTCTTTGGTGAGGATAAGATGGTTGCAGATATCACAAGGGATGATATTGATGATTATATCCTCTTTCTAAGGGAGGAAAAGGAAATAACAGAAACATCCTGTAACTCTTATCTAAGAAGTGCTAGAGCGCTGTTTTATTACTGTATGGAGTGTGGGTATATGAGTCATTTTAAAATTCATACTATCAAGCAGGATCAGAGAGTTAAGGAAACATATTCAGATGATGAATTAGAGAGATTACTCAAGAAGCCTGATAGAAATACTGCGAGCTTTACGGAGTATAAGACATGGGTTTTCGAAAATTATCTGCTTGGGACAGGAAACAGATTGAGTACAGCTTTAAATATACAGATAGGAGATATAGACTTCGATAATGGCTATATAAGGCTCAGGAAGACAAAGAATAGAAAGGAACAACTATTTCCCTTGTCTAAAGCTTTATCAGAGGTATTGCAGGAATATTTGATGATACGGCGTGGTGATCCTGATGAGTATTTGTTCGGCTCTGATCTTCAGAATGATTACGATAAATTTAGTCCATTGGATAGTCTTGTGGGATCGCCAGATAGGAAGAAAAAATTGCATAGGTAATAGCATATAAAAAGAAACTTACATATCTGTTTGTGGGAAAACAGATATGTAAGTTTTTACAATCAATATGATTTATATATCTTTAATTATTGCTGCTAAATAATCTATATAGTCATAATTTATATTTACAGTTAAGTTATTTTCCTTGAACCATTCAGAATACTTATTTTTATCTATACAATCTAAAAAGTCTAAAAAATCATGAGGCGTAAAATTAGTATATCCGTATGTGTCATGAAATAACTTATCCTTTGCGGAAAGAACTAAAAAGAGATAGATATATCCCGTTTTTGTTTCTGCTCCAGAGGACAGTTTCAATGAGGTAATCAGGACAATCCTGGATTGGGTTAAAGTTTTAAGAAAGGGACTTCCTTTGCACTAATATTTTATTTCTGATATATTGATGATACTTACATGAAACGGGGAATAATATGGCAGAAATAAATACAATTAAGTCACAAATTATATCATATCCTCACGGTTTTTCTACCAGGACAGGTGGGGTGAGTGAAGGGATATTCGAATCACTTAATCTGGGAATGAACAGGGGCGATGAGCCGGGGAATGTTAAAGAAAATTATCGCAGGTTCCTGGATTCCTGCGGCATAGAAGCAGAGGAGTTCGTCTGCGGTCAGCAGGTGCATGGGAATAACGTGATGATAGTGGGGAAAGAGCATGCTAGAAAGCCCTACGGCTATGATGAGCTGTTTCAGGCTGATGGGTATGTAACTGAAGAGCCTGGCGTACCGCTGGTTATCTTTATTGCGGATTGCATTCCGCTTTTGATGGCGGATGAGGAGGCGGGTGTCGTTGCTGCGGTACACAGTGGATGGCGCAGTACTGTACAGGACATCGAGAGAGAAGCTGTAAATAAAATGGTAAGTCTTGGCGCGTCTAAGAAAAATATCAAGGCATGTATAGGCCCTGCTATAGGCAGATGCTGTTTCGAAGTGGGAGAGGAAGTTATTGAGGAAGTAAACAGATTGCTGGATGGAAAGGCTGCCGATTTATATAACCGAAAAGATAACGGGAAATTCATGCTTGACCTAAAAGGCGTAGTAAAAAGGAGTATGCTGGGGACCGGATTATCTGAAGGAAATATTGAAATCATCGAAGATTGTACTATGTGCATACCGCATAAATACTGGTCTCACAGATATACCGGCGGCAATCGCGGAAGTCAGGCTGCTATAATAATGAAAAGATAAACAGAAAACTTATACTGTTTTTTGTAGATTTTCTTCTAAAGATTCGATAAGATATATATATATATAGTCACCATGCAATTAGTGCTGAAAGATGTTTCGTAAACTATTGTCTTATTCTGAAAAATGGAGATGAAATTATGTTTGAGAAGTCTATACTGGTTGTTGATGATGATAGTACTGTCCTTATGGTGCTTGAAAGGATTCTATCCGATGAATTTAAGGTCTATACTGCCGACTCCGGTGAAAAGGGCATAGAGGTATATGAGCAGCATCGGCCGGATATAATTCTGGCAGATTATATGATGCCGAAGATGAATGGCTTTGAGATGATGGATAGGCTTCATGAGAAATTCGGTCGCGGAATTTTCACTATTTTTATGACTGCAAACGATCAGGAAGATACTGAGATGCAAGTGTATAAGCATGGGGCACTTGCGTTCCTTAGGAAGCCTGTAAAAGCGGAAGAACTTCTTAATACTATAAGATCAAGTATGAACAAGCTTGAGGAAATGAGGAAAAACACTTCTCATTAAAAATATTTTTAGTGATGAAGATCACCATCGTAAGTAGCGGGATGGTGATCTTTTTTGTCATATTTTCAGGCCGGATGGAGGCGGTTAATATATTGAATATTTTAATAATCAATGGATCTCCGAAAGGAGAAAACAGTATAACCTATCAGACCATAAAGTATTTGGAAACATGTTACCCCGAGCATACGTATCATGTCTGTCATGCAGGGAAAATGATTAAAAAGCTGGAAAAGGATTTTACAGAAGCTGCAAATGAGCTTGCCGGTGCAGAGCTGATTATTTTTGCATATCCTGTATATACTTTTCTTGTGCCAAGCCAGCTGCATAGATTTATAGAGCTTATTAAGGAACAGAGAATTGATCTTAAGGGGAAATATGCTACCCAGGTAACTACATCAAAGCATTTTTATGATATTACCGCTCACGCTTTTATAGAAGAAAACTGTACAGACCTTGGAATGCATGTTTTGAAAGGCCTGTCTGCCGATATGGAGGACTTGCTCTCAAAAGCTGGGCAAAAAGAGGCAAGAGCCTTTTTTCATCGTATTATTTTTGAAATTCGAAATGGCTGTTATGTTAGAACAGAAGCTTCAAAGCCGAAAAAAGAAGCTACATTATTAAAAGAATGCAGAATTGGAGAGAATAATATCAAGGCTATCCCTGATTCTCTTAAGGGAAAGCGCATAGTTGTAGTAACAGATGCCTCTGCGGATAACAATAGGCTCAATTCGATGATAAGATGCTTTGAGCAGACCATGCCCTGTGAAACAGATATCATTAATATCAGAGAATTTCCGTTTCTTGGAGGGTGTCTTGGCTGCTTTAACTGCGCAAGTGACGGAAAATGCATATATGCCGATGGTTTTGATAAATTTTTAAGGGAAAATATTCAAAACAGCGATGCTATAGTTTATGCCTTTTCTATTAAGGATCATTCCATGGGAGCCACCTTTAAAATGTATGATGACAGACAGTTCTGTAATGGCCACAGGACAGTTACTATGGGCAAACCAATAGGTTATTTGGTGGATGGATATTATCATGATGAGAAAAATCTGATGACACTTCTTGAAGCCAGAGCGCAGGTTGGTGGGAATCATTTATCTTATGTTGCGACAAATGAATCTGATGCTGAAGAAGAAATCAGGATCCTCTCATGCGAACTTTCATATGACATTTCGAATAATTATGTGGAACCGCAAAACTTCTATGGCGTTGGAGGTATGAAAATTTTCAGAGATCTCATTTACACAATGCAAGGACTCATGCGAGAGGACCACAGATTTTATAAAGAGAGGGGATTTTATGATTTTCCTCAAAAACACACAGGCAGAATTCTTGCTATGTATGCGGTTGGTCAGATGATGGCTTCTCCTTCTATTTCCAAAAAGCTCGGGGCAAAAATGACAGAGGGTATGCTTATGCCATACAAAAAAGTAATAGAGAAGGCAAAAAAACTTCATGGCTAAAAACATGCCGGTCATGTTTTACTCAAATGCATCCTTTAATCCCTCTGCTACAAGATTTGCCGATATCATCAAAAGTACAAGAAGTATCATGGGCGGAATAAGTGTATATGGATGAATCAGACAATTATCAAAGCCGTCAGCTATTAAGCGTCCAAGGGAGCAGGCTCCGACAGGGAGCCCAAGCCCTACAAAACTTAAGAAGGTTTCGAAGAAGATTGCTGTAGGAATGGACACCATAAGCTCGGTTACAAGGGCTTCAAAAATATTGGGAAGTATCTCCCTGAACAGAATAAAGAAATTACCTGCGCCAAGGGTTCTGGCTGCGAGAATATATTCTCTATCCTTCAGCCTGAAGACCTGTGCTCTTGCAATGATACTCATTTCCATCCATCCTGTAAGCATGATCGCGATGATAATTGAACTGATACCGGGTTTGAAGACCAGCATCAAAAGCGTTACGACTACCAGAGAGGGAATGCTGCTAAGCACATCCACTATTTGCTGCATGATCATATCTGTTTTTCCACCTATATAGCCTGATATCATTCCGTAGTTCATTCCGATGATAAGGGAGATAGCACCTGCTGCAAGCGCGATAAGGAGAGATACCTGCATGCCTTTGAAGCATCTTGAAAACAAATCTCTTCCCAGCTGATCTGTTCCAAAGAGATAAATAGTATCATCTATGGAAAGCTCTTCATATTTATTAACGATTCTTTCTCCGGTTGTAAAGGGGATTTTTTCTGAACCGCTTAAAATACCGGGGATTTTAGGGGCAACAAAGCTTCGGTCGGGATTCTGCTCATTTATTCCTCTTCCTGAAAGGAGAGGGATAATAATACTGGACAGAACAAGGAGTATTAGCGTAATAAGCCCAAACATTGCAGCTTTATTGCTTTTGTATCTTCTGATCGCAGCCTTAAATCTGCCTTCGCCTGAGAAGGTAGTATCTATTTCCATATCATTCGTTCGAACTGCTAATTCAAAATCTTCTGCGGTAAAACCGTCTTCATATTTTTCGGTACCCATAGTCTTGCCCTCAGTTTTCTTGAAAAATTGTCATAGATTCTTGAACTCATTTTTATCTTCTCGTTCAAGAGGCCATAGGTTTTTGATTTTCACCAGAAAATCAAGAAGTCTTAAGTTGTTGATTGATGTCGGAGATAACAGGTTCCGGCTTATTCACCGGTTCCTCCCGATACGCGTATTCTTGGGTCTATAAGGCCATAAACCAGATCCAGTACAAGCCTTGCTACTACATATATGACCGCATAAACAAAGCTCAGTGCTATTATCACATTGTAGTCATTAGCGGTTATGGCGGTAGTAAGAAGCGCACCTATCCCCGGGATGGAAAAGATTCTCTCGGTAACAAGAGACCCTGTAAGGAGTGAAACCAAAAGCATAGCCATTACTGTTATTACAGGGATCATTGAATTGCGAAGAACATACCCGAACAATATCTCTTTTTCCGGAATTCCCTGGCTTCTTGCAAAAAGCACATAATCAGACTTAAGGACTGAGGTTGCTTCATCCCGTGTGAACTTCATAACAACGCCCATAACTCCTATAGACAGTGCAATTACAGGTAGGATTGAGGTTTTTACCGGTGATCTGAAGTCATAGAGAAGTGGCAAAGCTTTCCATTTAAATCCGACAAAATAATTCAGCACTATCGCAAAAATATATGATGGAACAGAAACTCCGAGAATGCTGATTATCATGCATATTACGTCCGTGACCTTGCCCCTGTTAAAGGCTGCAAGAAAGCCAAGTGCAAGGCCGAAAATACTACCGATAATCATCGCTGCGCCGCCAACCTTCATGGAAACCGGGAGCCTTGTACTGATAAGTGACGCAACCGGAGTGTTGGCCGATATGCTGTAGCTGTCTCCAAAATCCCCATGCAGTATATTTTTTACATATATTCCAAATCTGTAAATGACCGGTTTATCCAGGCCATATGCCTCATATAATACCTGCTTCTGATCGTCGCTTAGCTTCTCGTCGTTAAAGGGAGAGCCCGGCATTAATTCCATCAGCATAAACAGGATAAAAATAATAAGGACCAGAGATATAATTGATATCAATAATTTTTTTATAGTATATTTAACCATTTTGCTACCTTTATCTGCTTTTGGAAGTCCATTTCGGATCTAAAGTCACACCTGTAAAATCAAACACTACATCGCTTATTTCGCTTGATACAAGCCATGCATCACCACTTGCATATATTGGAAAATACAGGCTTTCCTCCATTAGTATATCCTCTGCTTTGTGAAGCATATCGAACCTGCGCATGGGATCTGTTTCAATAACTGCATCATTTAAAAGCCTGTCATATTCTGCATTTTTCAGGTCCGCGTAATCATATTTTGATGTGGATGTGAACAGTGCCAGAAAAGTGTTGGGGTCTGAATAATCAGCTGACCACCCGCTAAAATATAGGTCGCTCTCTTTTTTATCAAGATCATTCCAAAACTGCTTGGAGGGAATGACAGTTGCAGTAACATGAAGGCCCGGAAGAGATCTTTCCCACTCGCTGATAATCATTTCTATTAAGGTCTCTTCAGATGGCCTCAATATTAGGGAAAGCTCAAGTGTTTTTGCATTTATTTCTTCAAGGCCCTTATTCCAGTATTCAAGAGCCTTTTTCGTGTCATAGCTGCAAATATCGAGATATTCATCCGGCTCTTTAACATAATCATTGCCCTTGGTATCATAGCTGAAGTTTTCGGGAATAAGCCTTTCAAGCGTTGCGGATCCTCTTTTAGTGATATTCTTTACAATGCTGTCCCGATTAATGGACATAGTGAGTGCACGTCTTATGTTTTTGTTTTTCAGCGCACTGTTATGAGAAGGAACAGTTCCTATATACCATATGCTGCCGGAGGCATTTTCGTAAACGTTCCTGTCACCCTCTGCCAGTTCCTGGATAGGGCCGGAAACAGATATGGCATCCAGGGCGCCGCTCTCGTAGCACATCATCGCCTGCTGCGGACTTTGTACGTATCTTATTGAAACTCCGGGAAGCTTTACTGATTTTTCGTCGTAGTAATAGGGATTCTTGCTGTAATGAACCTGGGTGTCAAACGGTTCATAACGATCAATGAAAAAAGGCCCGCTTCCCAAAGTATATTCAGCCTTTGTGGCATACAAATTTCCCCATTTTTCGATGAAAGACCTGCTGCATGGTGCGGAGCACGGAAGTGAGAGAGCACTAATAAAATACGGGCAGGGCTTTTCGAGTTCTATCACCAGAGTCCTGTCATCTTGTGCTGTAACACCAAGCTCGGATAAAGGTAGTTGCCCAGTGCTAACTGCCTCAATGTTTTTGACCTCACAAATATCATGAAAGACGAAAACAGCATTGCTACCGGATAACGGATCTGCTATTCTCTGAATGGCATAAACGAAGTCCTCTGCGGTAATTGGTGTTCCATCACTGTATCTTATTTCATCACGAAGCTTTATTGTGTAGATAAGGCCGTTTTCAGATACCTCGTAGCTCTCGGCCAAATCTGTCTTTAGCTCACCGCCCACATCTTTGAAAAGTGTTGCAACCATTGGCTTAAGATAAGCAAAGGAAGCCGAATCAAAAGCCATCTGGGCATCCAATGAAATAGGTAAAGCATCGTATCCGATATTGAGTTCTCTTTCTGAATCTATACCGACGGTTTCTCTTTGGCCTGAGCATGCTGTAGCACAAAGGAATAGGAGAGTGGCTGTCAGTGCTGCTATAAATCTTTTACTTATGTTCCTGCTCATATCTATAGCCCCCATTTCTCAAATTCGCTATCTGTGCACCATACCTTATGTTTTTCATTGCTCTTTACATCATGCCAGGAACCGTTTTCATACAGGATGCCGGAGGTCTCATAGTCGTAATGCTCATCCTTTTTGAACTGTACAATGGGATTTGGTATCGGATTGGCGGCCAGGAGATTTCTCGTATAAGGATGGGCCGGACTCTTGAAAATATCGTCCACATCTCCGGTTTCAAGGAGATAGCCGCGATGAAGCACACCTATCCTTTGGCACAAATACCTTACCATCGACAGGTCGTGTGAAATGAAAAGAAATGCAGTACCTGTTTCTCTGCATATCCGTGATATCATATTTACAATCTGAGCCTGAACAGACGCATCCAAAGCTGCTATACATTCATCTGCCACAATAAGCTTCGGGTTCATGATGAGGGCTCTTGCTATTCCGACTCTCTGCCTTTGCCCACCGGAAAACTGGCCCGGATATCGCTCTGCCTGTTCCCTTGACAGACCTACTGTTTCGAGAACTTTCATTATGCGGGCATCGCGTTCTTCTTTGGAGGAAAACATTTTGTGAATATCCGGTCCTGCACCAACAATATCCTTGATTTTTTTCTTGGGATTAAGGGAAGACATGGGATCCTGAAATATCATCTGTATGTCGGGGCATATTGATTTTAGTTCTTTGCCTTCAAAAATAATTTTCCCGGAAGATGACTTATTAAGTCCTATTACGCACTTGCCGATCGTGGATTTTCCGGAACCTGATTCGCCGACAAGTCCATATATTTCGCCTTTGTTTATTGTAAAACTCACTTTGTTTACAGCTGTAAAGGAATTTCTGCCTTTTCCAAACTTCATTATCAGATTTTCAACGTTAAGAAGTGGCTCACTTGTCCTTGTTTCACTCGTTGACATAAGCAGCTGCCTCCATCTTCATTCTAAGAATTCTCTCCTCAAGTTCCTTCGGACGACTTACAGGCTTTGCTCTTTCATCAAGAAGCCACGTCGCTGCATAATGACTATCTGAAATCTTAAATAGGGGAGCTTCCTTTTTGAAATCGATATTAAGCGCATAGGGATTTCTGGGAGCAAAGGCATCACCATCAGGATCCTTTGTGAGTACCGGTGGAGTTCCGGGAATTGAATATAATTCAGAGTGGCTCTCGCTGGTATCAGGTATTGCTGAGAGTAATCCCCAGGTATATGGATGCCTCGGATCGTAGAAGATATCAACTATGGTTCCGCATTCTATAATCCTTCCGGCATACATGACATTCACATAATCAGATGTCTTTGCTACAACTCCAAGGTCATGGGTTATATATATAACTGACAGTTCTCTTTTCTGCTGAAGACTTATTATCAGGTCGAGTATTTTATCCTGTATTGTTACATCCAGTGCTGTGGTGGGTTCATCGCAAATGAGTATTTCGGGATCGGACGACAATGCCATTGCAATGACTATTCTTTGTCGCATGCCACCTGAAAACTCATGCGGATATTGCTTAAGTCTTCTTTCGGGCTCTGTTATGCCAACCTCCCTTAGAAGAGTGACTGATTTGTCAAAAACTGCATCCTTTGACAGTTTTGCGTGGGCCAGGATAGCAGCTTTAAGCTGTCCTCCGATTGTCATTGTGGGATTAAGGGAGGTCATCGGATCCTGGAATATCATAGCAATCCTTTTTCCGACTATATTTTTCCTTAGATATGCCGGGGACTGTTTTAGAAGATCTATGTCATTCTCACCTTCCTTAAGAAGAATGCTTCCTTTATTGATGATCGAACCGGCCGGTAATATTCCCATAACTGCTTTCATGGTAATCGATTTGCCGGAACCTGATTCTCCCACAAGTGCAACAGTTTCTCCTTTTCGCAGGACGAGGTCCAGGCCTCTTATGGCATGTATCTTTTCTTTTCCCATGGATATGCTTATGTCAAGATTACTTATCTTTAAAACTTCCTGAGCTCTGTCAATCATATTATGTTCCTCATATAGTCCGTTTTTTCTGAGAAAAAATATTGCCCTGTAAAGTAGATTTTTTGAGGCGTTTTAATTATTCTGTCCGATATATGTGATTACTCATTAATTCTACTATGTTTTATCGCACATAAATATTAAATAAGCATAAATATGACTTCTTGAGTATAAAAATGAAAATGCATTAGGGAATCCTGCTATAGCTTTTGAACCATATACAAAAACTCCCGACATACATTTGTATGCCGGGAGCGGAGACCGAACCATGGGGGCGTGAACTCGCCTACTTAAAAAAATAAGACCTAGGTTAAACCTAAGTCTTATTTCTAAAAGCGGGTGATGGGAATCGAACCCACGTATCCAGCTTGGAAGGCTGGTGTTCTACCATTGAACTACACCCGCATGTATAATATTGAATTTTCAATCGGGGTGACAGGATTCGAACCTGCGACCTCCTGGTCCCAAACCAGGCGCTCTACCAAGCTAAGCCACACCCCGTTTGGAAGCGTTCTGTTCATTTACCTGACCCGCAACGCAAGTACAAGTATATATTCTAATACTTAGTATGTCAACACTTTTTTGAAAAAAATTTTGAATTTTTTTAAAAAAGTTGATATATTAAGTAAGAAAGTTTGGCAAATGCAGGAAATATCTGCATTTGAGGGAAGGTGGATTATTTATGGATCATACTATGGATTATGTAAATTTAGGAATTGCTTCATTTCTTTTGGCAATTATGTTTATAAAGCTGTTTGGAGATATCAGATTGAGGAAGGTTTCCAATAAGGAGCGTATGCAGTTTACCAAGATGCTTATAGCAGATGCCATCATGCTTGTGGCTGTCCTTATGGGAAAAAGCTTTGCAATTGCAATCACCAATGAAAAAATACGTGTTTTTCATTCGACAATGGCTTATGCAATATATTTTGTGGGATTTTACATGCTACTTGGCTTTTATTCGCTTTATACAACTTACTATATTTCAAGAATGAGCGGTAAAAATCTCAAAATCAGGGTTTTTGTAATTCCACTTATTGGAATTTATTGCATTACTCTTATTTTTTATATCTTCAGGGGAGGGGTTGTAGCCTTTGATGGCACGAATTTTGAGAAAGGACCATTGTACTTTATAGGGCAGGTCGGTGGTTACTCGCTTGTACTTTTGACCTTTGTGTACATGATTGTGTACAGGCAGTACCTGAAGCTGAACAATATTCTAAGGCTTCTTTCGATAGTTTTTTTTCCGTTGATCGGAGTTTTCATAAGATCTTTTGTGCCTGATCTGGAAGTGCTTCCGTATTGCTTTTGCTTATCGCTTATTTTTATGGATAATACCTTTCAATATGAACAGGAGAGACTCATTCTTGAACAGGAAGACAAAATATCCAGGGATAGGATAAAAATCCTTCTGAGTCAGATCAGACCGCATTTTTTATATAATGTGCTAAATTCCATATATGTGCTTTGTGAAAAAAATCCGGAAGAGGCACAGGAAGCCATTGGCCGCTTTTCTGACTACCTGAGAGGAAATCTGGACAGTCTTCAGAAGGCGGAATGCATAACACTCCAAAAAGAAATGGAGCATGTTACAAACTATCTTGGCCTTGAAAAAATGAGATTCAGGGAAAAGCTTAACATCAAATATGATATAAAGGACGAACGGTTTCTCCTGCCTGCTCTTTCCGTACAGCTTCTGGTCGAAAATGCTGTAAAACACGGAATACATAAAAAAGAGGAAGGCGGCTATGTTCATATTGCAAGTTTTTCAGATGAAGATTACTATTATATAGTTGTCGAGGATAATGGAGTCGGCTTTGATTCTGATGAGATGAAAAAGGGTGACGGGCTTCATATAGGAATCGATAATCTTCAGGAGCGGCTTCTGACAATGTGTAAGGGATTTCTTCTGATCGAAAGTACCAAGAATGTCGGAACGAAAGCGACGATCAAAATTCCGAAAAATGTTTAAAATGAATATTACATGAATAAAATGCATTATTTTTAAATATTTATGCATATATTCTTCCTTTTAGAAGTTTTTGCGGAGGTGTAAAATTTTTTTTATGAGGTGTGAAAATGAGGATTATTGCTGTTGATGATGAAGATCTGGCGCTTGAAGGCTGCATAAATGCCATAAAGAAGACGGAGCCGGATGCAACGGTTGAGGGGTTTACCAGTGGGAAAAAGGCCATTGAGAAGGCTGAGGATATAAAACCTCAGGTGGCTTTTCTTGATGTTGAAATGAGAACAGATAACGGGATAGATGTTGCGAAACAGCTTCAGGAGAAAAATCCCAAAATAAATATTATATTTGTGACCGGCTATTCCGATTATATGCAGGAAGCTTTTGCAATTTATGCAAGTGGATACATTATGAAGCCTGTTACTGCAGCTAAGGTTAAGGCAGAGCTTGAACATCTGAGGTTCCCTGTTGAAGAGGATGCTGAACAACATACAAATAAGCTTAAGGTTCACACCTTCGGAGAATTTGAAGTATTTACTCCTGACGGGGTTCCGCTTGATTTTGTTTACAGTAAGACCAGAGAACTCCTTGCGGTTCTGATAGATGCTAACGGGGCTATGCGTACCTTTAACCAGATTATGGAAAAAATCTGGCAGGACGAGGATGATGCCGGAAGCCACAGATCTTATATGAGAAATCTTTTTGCCGATATGACAAGGATATTTGCTGAGCATAACTGCTCTGAAGCACTAATCAGGAGAAGGGGAGAGGCCGCTATAAACAAGGCTTTCTTTGACTGTGATTATTTCGATTTCCTGGATGGAAAAAAGGCTGAGACGGGATTTGTGGGTGAATATATGAATCAATATAGCTGGGCAGAACCCACACTTGGAAAACTGGTTCAGCTTTCGGATGATATTTGGTAAATTATTAGACGATAAAATGTCGATAACGTTTAAGTAAAAGACGGAAGACGTTCATGAATACTGTATTTGGTGGCTGTGACACTTTTGTGACACTAAATATGAGACAATAAAGTCCCAAATGATTTCCTCTATTATATAGTTCCCTCTATAATAATTAAGGATGAGAGAAGCGCTTGTTATGCAGGCGCTTTTTTCATGCCTTTTTTTACTTTTATAGAAGAATGTTCATGGCTATCTGTTTAATGGATAAGGGGAGCGGACTTTATGTAATTGAAATTTTTTTGATGTTTTTTAATTTAAGGGGTTGATAAAATACATCAACTGTATTATTATGTATAAAACAACACGAGAAATGAATAAATATGCATTCAGTTGTGCATAATGAAGAGGAGGAATAGATATTATGAAGAAGAAAATTATTGCTGCTATGATGGCAGGTGTTATGGTGGTGGGAATGACAGCTTGCGGTAATACTTCTGATAATACAGGAGCTGCAACAGAGGCAGAGAGTACTGCTACAGAAGAGACTGCAGACAGCGCAGAGGCAACAGAGGCTGACAGTACAGAAGCTGAAGCGACAGAGGAGAACGCAGAGGCAACAGAGGCTGCTTCCGAGATCACAACAGTAACTCCCGGTAAGCTTACAGTAGCTACTTCACCTGATTTTGCACCTTATGAGTTTTATGCTGTTGATGAGTCTGGCACACCTAAGCTTGCAGGTTTTGACATCGCGCTTGCTCAGTATGTAGCTGATTATCTTGGACTTGAGCTTGAGGTAGTACCTGTTGACTTTGACGGCGTTCTTATGGAACTTCAGACCAAGGCAGTAGATCTTGGTGTAGCAGGTCTTTCACCCGATCCGAAGCGTGAATCAATTATGGACTTTTCAGATATCTACTATGAAGGCGGACAGTCGTTTGTTTGCACACAGGCTAACAAGGATAAGTTCACAAGTCTTGAAGATACCAACAACTCAGATATAGAGGTTGGTGCTCAGACAGGTTCAATCCAGGTTGACCTTGCACAGACAAACAGCCCTGATGCAGAGCTGATCCAGCTCACAAAGGTTACAGATATCATTGCTGAGCTTCTTGCAGGAAAGCTTGATGGTGCATATATCGAGACAGCTGTTGCTGAGAGCTATGCAAAGAATTATCCTGAGCTCTGTGTTGTACTTGATGTTCCTTATGATGGAGCTGAAGGTTCCGCAATCGGTGTATGCAAGGGTAACGATGCGCTTAAAGCAGGCGTTAACGAAGCTATCGCTAAGGCAATTTCAGAAGGAAAAATGGATGAGTTTGTTGCTACCGCAAATGAGCAGGCAAGCGGAGAGATTATCGAGGGACTTCTTGATCAGCAGTAATCTGCAAAGGGAAAACATTTCATAGAATGCAAATTCTTTTGGGACTCGGGAATGGAACTGTTTCCGAGTCTCAATTTTTCGCTTATTCATGTTATAATGTAAAAAAGTTACCAATAAAATGGAGATAAGGAAATATTATGGACAGTTTTGTACAAATTGAGAACTTCTCAAAAATAGCGCCGTATGCCAGCCTTTTCTGGCAGGGCATACTAGTAACCATCATGCTTTCTCTTTTTACTGTTGCCATTGGATTTGTATTGGCACTGATTCTTTCAAGCATGAGAATGTCAAGATTTTATCCTCTTGCATTTCTGGGAATGGATAAAGAAGGACATCAGAGAGAGAGAGGAATCGGCGTTGCTATAGGAAAATTTAATCCGCTTAGTTTTCTTGCAACTGCTTATGTAGAGATTTTGAGATCAACGCCGGTTATTGTTCAGGTTGCGATCATTTATTACGGAGTTTTCGGTGCGCTTATAGAACTGCCCAATTTTACCTTTATGGGATTTATCAAATTCGAGCGCTTTTTCCCCGGTGTTGTTGCACTTGGAATGAACTCCGGAGCATATTTGTGTGAGATCATGCGTTCGGGGATTCAGTCAATTGACGGAGGACAGACAGAGGCGGCAAGGTCACTTGGAATGAGCCAGTTACAGAACATGAAGTATATTATTCTTCCACAGGCGATAAAGAACATACTGCCTGCGATTGCCAACGAGTTTGTAGTTATTATCAAGGAGTCGGCTATCACCTACACAATCGGTGTGCAGGATATTATGTCTGCGGTTAATGCGGTACGCGGAGCTACATTTATTATTATTGAACCACTTTTAGTTGCAACGGCAATTTATTTCTGCCTGTGCTTCCCTACAAGTAAAGTGATTGCATATTTTGAGAGGAGGATGAGCCGTGGCGACAAGCGATAAACTGATACAGGTAATCGACCTGGAAAAACATTATAATTTCGGTGCTATCAAAGCTCTGGATCATGTGACAATAGATATTGATAAAGGAGACGTAATGGTTGTCATCGGACCTTCAGGTAGCGGAAAGTCAACCTTTTTGCGTTCACTTAATCTACTTGAGGAGCCTACAGGCGGAGCGATCATTTTTGATAATGTAGATATCACCAAGAAAAAGTACAAGGATGAAAACAACAAATGGGTAAAGGTTAATATGGATCTTCACAGACAGAAGATGGGAATGGTATTCCAGCATTTTAATCTTTTCCCACATAAGACAATAATGGAAAACATGATTCTCGCTCCCGTAAAGGTAAAGGGTGTGCCTGAAGAGGAAGCAAAGAAGAAGGCACGCGAGCTCCTTGCCAAGGTAGGCCTTGAGGACAGGGCAGATGCATATCCTATTCAGCTTTCAGGCGGACAGAAGCAGCGTATAGCCATCGTTCGTGCACTCATGATGGAACCTGAGGTAATGCTTTTTGATGAGCCCACTTCAGCGCTGGATCCCGAGATGGTCGGTGAGGTACTTGATGTTATGAAACAGCTTGCTGAGGACGGAATGACAATGGTCGTTGTTACCCATGAGATGGGCTTTGCAAGAGAAGTCGGAAACAGAGTCCTTTTCATGGCTGACGGAAAGCTTTTGGAGCATGGCACTCCCGATGAAATTTTCGATCATCCAAAGCATCCAAGACTTCAGGAATTTTTGAGTAAGGTACTGTAAAATAAAGTGTGGCAATAAAAAAAATTTCAGATTCTTTGCAAAGCTAAAGAATAGAAACCGAATGTAACGGATAAGCTGACGGATGAGACTCGTATTCATTTGTCAGCTTTTTAGTATTTAAAAAGGGTAAAACATGGATTACAAATCAAAATCAATAGCAGAAATAGACTATCATAAAAAAATCATTACTGATGTTGCTGACAGAATCTGGGAATATGCAGAGCTATCACTTCGGGAATACAAATCCTGTGAACTGTACTGCGACGTTTTGAAAAAAGAAGGATTTACCGTAGAAAAAGGAATCTGTAATATTCCCACAGCTTTTTCTGCATCCTATGGAAGCGGTAAGCCCGTGGTCGGAATTCTTGCCGAATATGATGCTTTGTCAGGATTATCCCAGGAGGCGGGCTGTCTTTCACAGGAGCCTGTTATTCAGGGAGGAAGCGGCCATGGTTGCGGACACAATCTTTTGGGAGCAGGTGCTTTTGCAGCTGTTATTGGTATAAAGAAATATCTTGAAATGGTGGGAGATAATAAGGGAACCGTAATACTTTACGGATGTCCGGGTGAGGAAGGCTGTGCTTCCAAAGCTTTTATGGCAAGGGACAAAGAGTGGCAAAAGCTTGATGCTGCTCTTACATGGCATCCTGCTGACTGCAATGAAGTTGTGACAGGCTCTTCCAATTCCTGCATACAGGTCAGATATACTTTTCATGGAATAGCATCCCATGCTTCAGGTGCTCCGGACAAAGGAAGAAGTGCTCTTGATGGT
The DNA here is from genome assembly GCF_000703165.1 of Butyrivibrio sp. AE3004. Taxonomy (NCBI): domain Bacteria; kingdom Bacillati; phylum Bacillota; class Clostridia; order Lachnospirales; family Lachnospiraceae; genus Butyrivibrio; species Butyrivibrio sp. AE3004. Next base: position 2,435,834 of record NZ_JNLQ01000002.1, on the reverse strand, counting down.
GTGGAACTTATGAACATCGGAGTTCAGTTCCTGAGAGAGCATATGAGCGATAAGGCAAGAGTTCATTACGCAATTACAGATGCAGGAGGAGTCAGTCCTAATGTTGTACAGCCGAAGGCTCAGGTACTTTACATGGTTCGGTCAAATCATGTGGCAGAGGCGGTGGAGCTTCAAAAGCGTGTGGATAAAATTGCAAAAGGCGCTGCTCTTATGACTGAGACAACTTTTGATAGAGAATTTGTCGACGGACTATCGGATACCGTGACAAACAGAACTCTTGAAAAGGTTCTGTATAAAAACTTTGAAGAGCTGGGAGTTCCCACTTATACAGATGAAGAGCTTGAATTTGCTAAAAGACTTTCTGAAACATATGAAGGATTCGGAGAAGCTCCGGGAATCGGTTCCGATTTTGATGCGGATTATGCTGAAAATGCTCAGAAACTAAGAGCAGAATTCATGGAGAAATGTTCAGGAAAGAGCGGTATGAACGGATTTCTTCTTCCCCATTTTGAGGGTGATGCGTTTGAACCATCCTCAACTGATGTGGGAGATGTCAGCTGGAACTGCCCGACAGCTCAGATACATGTGGCAGCATGGCCGAACGGATGCCCCGGGCACAGCTGGCAGAATGTTTCATCAGCTGGGACATCTATAGGACACAAGTCGGCTATCCATGCGGGAAAGGTGCTCTGCCTGGCCGCAATTGACCTCTATGAAAATCATGAAATATTACAGGAAGCAAAGAAGGAGTTTGACAAGCGAACCGCTTCAGGCTATGTATGCCCCATTCCTATGGATGCGGTTGCAAGTATATAGTTCCTAAAAGAGCATCTCTTGATGTTAAGTATGCTTATTTACCGGCACAGTAAATAAATTAAAGCAGGTTTCTCTCATAAGAGATTAACCTGCTTTTCTAATTGTTGTAAAACGCCCTTTTCAATATGGGGTAATATATGGGGTAAAAAACCCACAACGATAGATGTTGTGGGCTCATGCAGAAGATGGGACTTGAACCCACACGCCTTGCGGCACAGGAACCTAAATCCTGCATGTCTGCCAATTCCATCACTTCTGCTAACTGTTCTAATATACTGCTTGTTTAAGGGGTTAGTCAATGATTATTTAAAGCTTTCTGTCGGAAGCCAAAAGGATACAGTTTCCACCACCTTTGCAGGGGACGATCCTGGTGTGCTTGAAAATTGTTTTCAGAGTGGCATTTAACATGTGGGTTTGCATGGAGATGACATCCTGAGCTTCGTTTATCATATTAAGAGCGTATATACCATTCGGGTTGAGCATGTTGTATACGCTTTTTAATGCGTATTCGGAAAGGATGCCCTTTGAGGCGGTGCTTCCCGTGTATGCGTCATAAATTACAAAGTCGAATTTTTTATCCTCTTTTTTTGAAGCAGTGCTTTTTTCATAAATATCAAATCTGCTATTAGAAGAATAAATGTGATCAGAAGCTGATGAAAGAGTTTCGTTTGCATGCTCTTTAATGTATTCAAAACCATCACGGATTTCTACGGTAATTCTTTTATCATTTGGATTGAGGCCGAAAAATTTTTTGGCAAGCTCCACATAACCACCATCCATTTCTACAACTGTTATTCGCCGCTCCGGATGATTTTTCAGATATAACCTGGGAAAGACGAAGCCGCCTCCGCCTATGAGAAGACAGTTATTAAGGCCGGGATGGAGCTCCAATATGAGCTTTAATGTTTTCATATAATTAAAAAGCGGATCCCTATCGCCGTATTCATCCAGATACATTCCGGATTCTCTGACACCATCGTACAAAAGGACTCTCGCTGCACGACCGTTTTCAATGTGATCAATTATTTCAATGTGCCTGTCCGCAGATTTAAACCGTGTCTTTGGAAAAAGGTACAGCGAAAGCTGTTCGAGCAGATTCATAAAAACCTCTTTATATTTTCTTAATTTGCATGCATTAACTGTCGGATTTAAAATTAATATAGTAATTCCTGAACGTTTTTTTGCGTCCCGGAATTATTGTAGTTTCATACTATCACATATATACGATCTTGAAGCGGAAATTTAAGAATTAAGCATAAAGCGGGATATAAATATGCATTTACAGATGAGGAGGTGCCTATGAAACTGGGATTCATCGGTGCAGACCATGAAGTTACAGGAAGCTGCCATTATCTTGAAATTATGGACAAACACATCCTTGTGGACTATGGAATGGAGCAGGGAAGGATTTCTTTCGAGCATGTCGAACTACCTGTCAGTGCCGCGGAAATAGACTATGTTTTCCTTACACATGCGCATATAGATCACTCGGGAAATCTTCCACTTTTATATGCAAGAGGTTTTCGCGGGAAAATTTATATGACAAGGCCCACTGCAGATCTGTGCAGCATAATGCTGCGTGACTGTGCACATATTCAGATGCAGGAGGCTGAGTGGCGAAGCAGAAAAGGTAAGAGAAATAAAGATATAAAGCAAATTGAACCACTCTATACAATGGAGGATGCTGACAACACGCTCCGTCATATTGTTCCCTGCGATTACGGGACGAAAATTGATGTGTGTGAGGGTGTACAGATAAGGTTTACGGATATAGGACATCTGCTTGGATCCGCAAGTATCGAAGTCTGGCTGACTGAAAAAGGCGCCCAGAAGAAAATTGTATTTTCCGGAGATATAGGAAATAACGACCAGCCACTCATAAAGGATCCTGCTTATACATCAACAGCGGACTACGTGGTCATGGAATCCACCTACGGAGACAGATATCACGGCGAAGAAAAGCCTGATTATGTAGCTGAGCTCACTGAAATTCTGAACAGGACCTTTGCCCGTGGAGGCAATGTTGTCATACCTTCCTTTGCAGTTGGAAGAACTCAGGAAATGCTCTATTTTTTGAGAACTATAAAAAAAGATCATCTTGTTACGGCAGTTGATGATTTCCCGGTATATATTGATTCACCGATGGCTGTTGAAGCAACCGAGGTTTTCACGGATCATGCGATGGAGTGCTATGACGAGGAAGCAATGGAGCTTGTAAAAAAGCACATAAATCCCATTTCATTCCCGGGACTTAATCTCGCTATAACCACCGAGGAATCAAGAGCGATAAACGAAGAGGAAACTCCCAAGGTAATAATCTCAGCATCAGGTATGTGCGAAGCAGGTAGAATAAGGCATCACCTGAAACATAACCTGTGGAGACCGGAATCAACCATCCTATTTGTAGGATATCAGTCTATAGGAACAACGGGAAGAGCCATAATAGAAGGTGCTGATGAGGTAAAACTTTTTGGCGAAGTTATTGATGTGGAGGCTGAAATCTGCAAGCTTACGGGACTTTCGGGTCATGCGGACAAGGGTGGACTTATTAAATGGATTCAGGGCTTTACCGAGAGACCAAAGAAAGTATTCCTTGTACATGGTGAGGACGGTACCTGTACTTCTTTTGCGAACTGTTTAAGAGATGAGTACGGTTATGATACATATGCGCCTTACAGTGGAACTGAGTTCGACCTCATTTCCGGCAGGATAGTCAAAGAAGGTATTCCGAAGGTTGCAGCTAAGAAGACTACCAAGGTTGTTTCTGACGTATTTACAAGACTTAAGGCAGCAGGCGCAAGACTTACTGCGATTATTGCAAGAAGTGAAGGTATGACCAATAAGGATAAGGCCAAATTTGCGGATCAGATTCTTTCACTTTGCGATAAATGGGAAAACTAGATGTTTGCAAGAGAAATTCTTTTATAAAAGAGTCACACATAACAGGGGATTTGTGGTAGACTATATCTTGTGGAAAGTATGTCGAGCGGACACAATATTCGGTTTTATAAAAAGGTGGGATGATATTATTCTCACAGATTTATACCCTTCATAGACGGATAAAGTCCTTTGACATATCAGGTTTAGCTTTTATTTCACTATTATAGTGGGATAAAAAATCAGTTTTATTTTTTAAGTGAGGAAAATGGTATGAAAAAAAGATTAGTAACTGCACTTGCATGCATGATGCTTGCAGCTGCACTCCCTATGAGTGTTCATGCAGAAGAGGGGAAACGTATTCACGGCGATTCCATGCAGCAGAATGCTGCCGAGATGAAATACGATATTCATTATTATGAAGCTGCGGTAGATGACAAAGCTGCATATTATTACAAATTCCGCACAGACAAAACCGAGGGAATTTATCTTATAAGCCTTGCATCAATCGTTGGCAGTACATCCGCAAACGGCACAGTAACAGTACAGGTGAAGGACCAGTACGGAACAGTTGTTGAGCAGCAGACAGCAGGCGGAGCAGGAGCTGCTTACAGAAATACTCTTAACGGAAAAGCTATTGATGTAGTGCTTCCCGTGAGCGGTCTTGAAAAGGAAAAGAATTACTACATTTGCGTTGTTACAAACGATGGCGACAATTCAAAGCAGCTCGAAGTAACAAACAAGCTTTGCGTTGAATGTGTTCCTTTTGTTCCTGCATCTAATTTTACAATGAAGAACAATGCGAACGGCTCAATGGAATTTACCTGGAGCAATGTACAGAATGCCAACACTTACAGTCCCCTTTCAGCATATGACGGATTCCAGCTTGAGCTTAATGCCAACAATGTTTCCAAGACAAAGTACATCGGAAACGGTGGCGTAACATCATACACACTTGCAGGTAACGATGCCGATCTTATTGCTCTTGGATATCCTGCAACAAAGGTTCGTATTAAACTTGGCTCACTTCAGAACTACAGATCAGCCTTTGAAGATAAGGTTCAGGTTACAAAATGCGTTTACTCCACACAGGAATTCTTTACAACAGTTGTAACTAAAAAAGTAGAAGCAAAGTCAAACGGTTTTACATACAGAATCACTAAGGTTAAGGGTGACGGAACAGGTACAGTTTCAATACTTGGACTTTCAGATAAGAACAGTGCCGGCAAGACAATGAAGATTCCGGACAGAGTAACTATTAACGGAATTTCATACATGGTAACAGCAATCGAGAAAAATGCTTTCAAGAATAATGCAAAGGTAACTACACTTGAAATCGGTGAGAACGTAGAAAAGATTGATAAGTCAGCATTTTTCAATTGCCCTAAGTTAAAGACCATCAGATTTAAGTCAAGAGTTCTTAATACTATTGGCAAGGATGCATTTAACAAGATTCCTAAAAAGACCAAGGTATACTGCCCGGATAAGACATTTAAGAAGAAATATAAGAAGCTTCTTAAAAAGAAGATTTCAGCAGGTACTAAGTACTACACACTGTAAGGAACTGCAAAATCAGCAGTTCAAAGGCAGTATTCGGAGGATTCAATGAGTAAAGCTGATGAGATTTTTATAAACATGTGTAAGGACATCCTTGAAAACGGAACCAGTACAGAGGGTGAAAAAGTCCGCCCTCACTGGGAGGATGGAACACCTGCATATACCATAAAAAAATTCGGAGTTGTGAACAGATACAACCTTGCGGAGGAGTTTCCGATAATGACACTTCGCAAGACCGCACTCAAGAGTGCAACCGATGAGATGCTCTGGATCTGGCAGCAGAAGTCGAATAACATCAATGACCTTCACAGTCATGTATGGGATGAATGGGCTGATGAAAACGGATCCATTGGCAAAGCTTACGGATACCAGATGGGTGTGAAGCATCAGTATAAAGAGGGATGGTTTGATCAGGTTGACAGAGTTATCTACGATCTTAAAAACAATCCTTTCAGCAGACGGATTATGACAAACATATATGTCCACCAGGATCTGTCAGAGATGAATCTTTATCCCTGTGCCTACAGCATGACATTTAATGTGACACAGAAAAAGGGAGAGGATAAACTTACTCTTAACGCTATTCTGAACCAGAGATCGCAGGATGTACTTGCGGCTAATAATTGGAATGTGGTTCAGTATTCCGTTCTGGTACACATGCTTGCTCAGGTCTGCGACATGAATGTTGGTGAACTGGTTCATGTAATTGCTGATGCGCATATATATGACAGACATGTGGATATCATAAAGGAACTCATTAAGCGTGAGCCAAAGCCGGCACCGACTTTCCATCTGAATCCTGATGTACATGATTTTTACCAATTCACACGAAATGATGTCTCTCTTGAAAACTACGAAGTTGCAGGAGAACAGATAAAGGATATTCCGATAGCTATATAAATAAGTAAAAAAAATAACTGCCGTATCAGATTTTTCCGATACGGCAGATTTTTTATATTATTGACTAATCAGTCAAAAACAATATTCAGTTTTCAGATATTGATCCTTGAACGAACTCTCACTTCTCTTATTTGAGTCAAGGAAGTCATATAATTATCTAAGGTTAATCAATTCTTCACATGGCTTTCAAGTATTTCGCCATTAGCCTTGTCAATATGATAGCAGAAAGCTACAGGTCCAAGATAGAATTCTGCCTTGTAAACTGCTGTTCCATCAATTGTGTCTTCCCAAACCTTTGTATATTTAACTGCAGTCTGTGAATAACCTGCTTTTTCTATAGCGATATTAAGAGCATCGCCTTCTGTGATCTCAGCAGCAGCTTCTACTACTTCAGCATCCACATTTTCTACTTCTGCCTCAGCCTTTGTAACCATAGGTGATAAGCAGAATATCATAGCGATTGCCATTGTTGATATTGTTGCGATTATTCTCTTCATAGAAAAAAGCCTCATTCAAAAAAATTTGTAAGAAATATTGTAATTTGAATATATGCGCTTTAAAGCGGTGCGTCAATAAATATAATCATAACTTAACGTTTGTGAACAAGATTTGATATTCGTGCTATTTTTAGTTTATAATCTTTATAATTAACATTTGGAGAAAATGCAGATAAATACTGGAGAAAAGGACTGCTTTACGTAAATTTTAGGCCAGGTTGCCGTATACTTAAATGTTTAACAAACCGGAAAGTCAGATATTTAGGGCTTTTGGCGCTACTTAACACATCTTAAAAAAGCCTTTTTATGGAAAAACAGGCGTAGTTAATGTATTATGGATAGCGGTAAAACATGATAAGGGATTCACGCCAAGCGGTACCTCTTATTATGATCGATGACAGGAGGAAACAATGAAAATAATTCTATCAGCAGATGAACACTGGGGAATAGGAAATAAGGGGCAGCTTCTTATTAGAATTCCCAACGATATGAAGAACTTCAGAGCAGAAACTATGGGAAAAGTCCTTGTATATGGAAGAAAAACTCTTGAGACATTTCCCGGGCAGCAGCCGCTTGAAGGAAGAAAGAATATCATTCTTTCGACCAATCCTGATTATGAGGTGAAAAATGCAACAGTAGTCCACAACCTCGATGAACTTCAGGACGCAATAAAGGAATATGATACTGATATCGTGTACTGCATCGGTGGTGCAAAGGTTTACGAAGAACTACTGCCTATGTGCGATACCTGTATTGTTACCAAGATAGACAGGACCTTTGAAGCAGATTGCTTTTTTACAAATCTCGACGAGGATCCCGAGTGGGAACTTTATGAGGAGAGCGATGAACAGGCATATTTTGATACCACTTATACATTCAGAACCTATAAAAGAGTTTCAAAATAAAGATACACAAATATGAATTGGTTGATTTTATCAATATTTTATAAGGAAAAAGTCACATAAATCTTGATAAAGCAAGTCATTTTTGGTAGTATCACAATTGTAGTGTTTAGTAAGCAGGGAAGAGTGCGCCCTTTTTGGCAAATTCTACATGGAGCGTTTTCCTTCCTTCGCAGATAGATTTTAATAATCATCACTATAAAATCACTATATCTTAGATTCTAAGGAGGTACTTATGATTTACTCAACAGAGGTAAAAAATATGTGTCCCGTAACACAAGGGGTACATCATGGTGCTGCTCCCATTCCTGAAGAGGCAAAGTGGGTTCAGTCCAAAGAGATCAAGGACATTTCCGGTTATACACATGGTATCGGCTGGTGTGCTCCTCAGCAGGGTGGCTGCAAGCTTTCCCTTAATGTTAAGGAAGGTGTTATCCAGGAGGCACTTGTAGAGACTATCGGATGTTCAGGTATGACTCATTCTGCAGCTATGGCAGCTGAGATCCTTCCCGGACTTACAGTTCTTGAGGCACTCAATACTGACCTTGTGTGCGATGCTATCAACACAGCTATGAGAGAACTCTTCCTTCAGATTGTGTACGGCAGAACACAGTCCGCATTCTCAGAGGATGGTCTTCAGATCGGTGCAGGTCTTGAGGATCTTGGTAAGGGATCACGTTCAATGGTTGGTACAACCTACGGAACACTTGATAAGGGACCTCGTTATCTTGAGCTTACAGATGGTTATATCACAGACCTCGCTCTTGATGAGAACGACGAGATCATCGGTTACAAGTATGTTAACTTTGGCAAGATGATGGACTTCATCAAGGCCGGCGATGATGCTAATACAGCTATCGAAAAGGCTAAGGGTCAGTATGGACGTGTTGCAGATGCAGCTAGATTCATCGATCCCAGAAAACAGTGATAAAGGTAAGGAGGAAAAAATAATGGCTTTATTTGAATCATATGAAAGAAGAGAGCCCCAGATCCTGGCTTGCCTTAAGGAGTATGGGATTTCTTCTATAGAAGAATGTAAAGAAATTACAATGGCAGCAGGCATTGATGTTTACAGCCTCATCGAAGGCATTCAGCCTATCTGCTTTGAGAACGCTAAGTGGGCTTACACAGTAGGTGCTGCTATCGCTATAAAGAAGAACTGCCGTAAGGCTGCTGACGCTGCAGCTGCAATCGGTATCGGTCTTCAGGCTTTCTGCATCCCCGGTTCTGTTGCAGACCGTCGTAAGGTTGGTCTTGGACATGGTAACCTTGGTAAGATGCTTCTTGAAGAGGATACAGAGTGCTTCGCATTCCTCGCTGGTCACGAGTCATTCGCTGCTGCTGAGGGTGCTATCGGTATCGCTGAGAAGGCTAACAAGGTTCGTACAAAGCCTCTTCGTGTTATCCTTAACGGTCTTGGAAAAGACGCTGCACAGATTATTTCCCGTATCAACGGATTTACTTATGTTGAGACAAAGTACAACTACTTCACAGGTGAGGTAGAGGAAGTATTCAGAAAGTGCTACTCAAAGGATGCAAATTCACCTCGTGCAAAGGTTAACTGCTACGGCGCTAACGATGTACAGGAAGGTGTTGCTATCATGTGGAAGGAGAACGTTGACGTATCTATCACAGGTAACTCAACCAATCCTACAAGATTCCAGCATCCCGTTGCAGGTACTTACAAGAAGGAGCGTACTGAGGCTGGTAAGAAGTACTTCTCAGTTGCTTCAGGTGGTGGTACAGGCCGTACACTTCACCCTGATAACATGGCAGCAGGTCCTGCTTCCTACGGTATGACAGATACTATGGGTCGTATGCACTCAGACGCTCAGTTTGCAGGTTCTTCTTCAGTTCCCGCTCACGTTGAGATGATGGGTCTTATCGGCGCTGGTAACAACCCGATGGTTGGTATGACTGTTTCTACAGCCGTTTCCATCGAGGAAGCAGCTAAGGCTGGCAAGTTCTAATCCTTTTAGAATTTAATATTACAAATATGAGAGGTTGTCGCACTAGTGCGGCAGCCTTTCTTTATCTATACGCCGAACCGCGAAGATATCCATTCTGAAATACTTGTTTTTGTCTGCGGTGTGGTTTTCTAAAACTCAATAAACAGCAAATGCCTCATTTCGACGTCGCTCAGAGAAATCGGCATTTGCTGTTTACTTCGTTTTGAAAACCAACATCCTCGTCCGAGAACTGCGCATTTATGAATGGATGGCTTCACTGCGAGTAATAAGTAAAGACTAGTAACCCCCATCCCGCTGTGTTATACTTACACTGATAAAAAAGTTTTTTTGTTTTATTCGGGGGTATTTTTCCATGAAATTAAAAAATCAAATAGTTGCCGGTGTTATGGCTGCGGCTCTGATTATCACGTCCGTTCCGGCCGTGAACGTTAACGCTGCAAAGATTAAATATACAGGGACGTATACAAAGGATATTGAGATTGAGCGTGTCGAAACTACAACGAAGAAGGATTCTTCCAAAACAGCACTCAATTCAGATTTGAGTGTTAACACACTTGCTACCAACGATACTGCTACGATAGTAGACAATACCAACAACAGTCAGACTACAGGAGATGGTAAGACAACAAACGGTACTGACTCAGCAACCATCGATCCTTCAACACTTCCGGTGGTTGAGGCACAGGATGAGAATGTCAGAGTTATGGCCGGTATGAAGTTTATGATAAGTGCTACGAGATACGGTACACTTATTAAGACAAATAAGAACAAATCCCAGTTCAGATTTAAGTCATCTAATAAAAAGATTGCAAAGGTCACAAGCAAGGGCGTTGTGCAGACTATAAAGAATGGTAAGTGTGACATAACGATTACTGATAAAAAGGACGGTACAGTATACATTATGCATCTTACCGTCGCTAAGTCAGTAAAGGTCAAAGATATAAAATTAAATACTTATTCAAAGACCTATAAGAAGAAAGGCAAAGGTAAGTCTTTCCAGCTGACAGCAGAGGTAACACCTGACAAGTATGATAATATTCCGGTTTACTGGGGATCAACAGATAACAGCGTTGCTACCGTAGATTATAAGGGGCTTGTAACTGTAAAGGACTACGGAGAATGTGAGATATACTGTAAGGCAGGATCAAATAATAAGATTGCTAAGTGCACAGTCACAGCTAAGGATCCAAATGCAAATAGCGAAGAAGGCAACGGAACAGGCTATAGTAAGCTTACCTACAGAACAGGTAAACTGGTAGATATCTCAAGTCATAACACAGTTAGTAACTGGGAGCAGCTTAAGAAAAGCTGTGACGGCGTGATTATTCGCTGCGGATACCGCGGATATTCAGGCGGAACATTGAATGAAGACATTAAGTTCAGAAGTAATGTATTCAACTGCCAGCAGCACGGAATTCCTTTTTCAGTATATTTTTATACAACTGCACTGACTGAGGCAGAGGGTGTTGAGGAAGGTAACTATATAGCGAATCTGCTTGGCGGAATGAATATTTCAATGCCTGTATTTATAGATACAGAGAGCAGCGGAACCGGAAAAGGAAGATCCGACAATATGTCCAAGGCTGCAAGAACAGCTGCTGTAAGGGGAGCATGTTCACAGTTACAGGCAAGAGGAATTCCTGCAGGTGTTTATGCATCAACATACTGGCTCTACAACAATATAGATATGAGTCAGCTTCCATATTCCGTATGGGCTGCTGATTACAGAGGATATTGCGGATATTCGGGAAGTAAATTTGCATGGCAGTATACATCAAGTGCAACAGGCTACGGAGTTGCAAACAGATGTGATGTATCTAACTGGTACAACTAATATTACTTTGGTATCGACTATCCAAAGTCAAAAGATGTAAAAACTGCCCCAGGTGGCTCTGCCGCTTGAGGCAGTTTTCATGTGAGAGAAAATGACGAATTTCATAAGAAATACGGTATCCGTAATGAACCATGCTTTCGCAAAACGAAAGGCTTGTCTGCCAAAGGCAGATTTCTGAACGATTTTTCCTTGTTATCGTTCGAAAAGTCATAGATTATTGAACATAGTTTATTTTTGCGTTCAAAAGTCATATAGAGCAATACACCGACATAAGTCAGAAAAAATACTTTATAGATGAGGAGCTATATTATGTCAGACAATTTATTAGGAAACATGTACAACGATTTCTTTGGTCCGGGATCGGGCGGAGACGGAAAACCTCCGGTTTTTGATGATCCGAAACAGGAAGAGAAGATCAAAAACCGTGTGAGTGAAGATTTCGAAAGAGTAAGAAAAGGCAAGGATATCATTGGGGTAAAACAAAAGGCGGAGAAGGTACTCTCTGATATAAAAGGGGCAAATATAATCCCTGATATCAGAGGATCAAAAACAGGCTCTGATATCAAAGGTGTAACGGACAGATCTAAGCCCTCTCTTACAAGCGCGGATGAGGCATTAAACGAAGCCCGTGCACTTTTTAATAATGCAGATAAGCCTGTACCACCTCGTCCGACAGCAACAGCTACATCAGAGACGGTTCAGCAGGAGGCACCAAAGGAACCTGAGCCTGAGACTGATCCTATGGAGGATTTAAATAACCTTACCGGACTTTCCTCTATTAAGCATGATGTAAAAGAGCTTACCGACTTTGCTAAGGTTCAGAAGATGCGTAAGGATGAAGGAATGAAGTCCGTTCCTGTTTCACTTCACCTCGTATTTACAGGTAATCCCGGAACAGGTAAAACAACAGTTGCGAGAATTATTTCAAGAATCTACAAGCAGATAGGTGTCCTTTCAAAGGGACAGCTGGTTGAAGTAGACCGCTCAGGACTTGTCGCCGGTTATGTAGGACAGACAGCATTAAAGACACAGGAAAAAATCAACCAGGCTCTTGGCGGAGTGCTTTTCATTGATGAGGCATATGCACTTTCTCAGGAAAATGATGCTTTCGGGCAGGAAGCGATAGACACAATCCTCAAAGCTATGGAGGATCACAGAGATGACCTGGTTGTTATTGTTGCAGGCTACACAGCACCTATGGAGAAATTCATAAACTCTAATCCCGGTCTTAAGTCCCGTTTCAACAAGTATATTGAGTTCCCGGATTATTCTGTGGACGAGCTTGTGGAGATATTTAACAGGAATCTTGAGAAGTATGAATACGAGCTTGAGGAAGACGCCAAGAAGCATGTGAGGGAGATGATAAGCCAGAGAAAGCTTACAAGACTTGAGAACTTCGCAAATGCCAGAGAGGTAAGAAATCTCTTTGAGGAGATTGTAACTAATCAGGCAAGAAGAATCGCTAAGCTTGAAAATCCAACGGCTGAAACCATCAGGATGATCACATGTGAAGATTTGGTAGATAACACATTAGAAGAGAAAAAAACAGAAGATAAAACAGAGGATAAAACTGAATTATCCGAAAAAAAGGAAGATAGTGTATCATCAGAAGAGGTAACAGAAACCAAGGACGATAGCACCTCATCGGAAGAAGCAGCTGAAACTATGGACGATAGCACCTCATCGGAAGAAGTAACAGAAACCGAGGACGATAATACATCATCCGAAAATGAATAAGTAGTTTAAAAGAAAAAAGCAGCGGATATGCGTCTGTAAAGAGACGAGTCCGCTGCTTTTATATATTAACTCGATCATATGCTTGATAAAACTTAATCCACTGCATCCTCATCAGTTGTCGATGGACGCCTGATCTTGTTAGCTTTCAAACTTGAATACCTTCTGGTTCAGGAAATTTCCGACGAAGGTAATTGTGGGGCCGAGGAGGAAGACCATGAGGACGGTGCAGGGTTCCAGCATTCCTCCAAGGAAAAGGCCTATGAGTAAAGCTGTTGCATCAAAACAGATTCTTACGAATTTAAAGGGAACCTTCTTAAATACTCTCTGACTTAAAATGTTCGGAATGGCATCGTAGGGTGATACGCCCATGTCGGCATTCATGTAGAGAGATGCGGCAACGACAAAGCAAAGAAGACATATAATAAAGACAATACCTCTATAGGGCCATTCTCTGAAGAAATAATCAGGGATGGTCCTTTTCCATATCCATCGGCAAAAATCTGCGATGTATCCGATGAAGACCATGTTAGCGATAGTGCCGGGACCTATCTGATGGCGGTCAAAAAGAATGACAAAAATAAACAGTATAAAATTAATAAAAAGCTGCCAGTTTCCGAACATGATGCCAAGGCGGTCGGAAACGGTTACATTCATGAAGGTGCATGGGTCAGTTCCGAGATTGACCGAAATCAGAAATGAAAGAAAAAAGCCCATAAAAAATACTCCAAGTGCCATTATCCAAAACTTTTTGGCAAAACCGGGCTTTTGAAAATACTGTTTGATCTTTTCTGTAATGCTCATAAAAACAAATCTCCTCATATATAAACAATGACTATCGACTACGAAGAATCGCAATCCATCCTATTTTGATTGATTTTATTAAGTTTGTAAAGGAATACTTTAGATAGTCTTAAAAAAACATAAAAACGCTCATTTGATATTCTTTTCGTTGTATTATATTCGTGTAGGTGTACGGTAGGGTTACTGTATGATAACGCAATATTTTGACTTAAGAGCGTGTCATACAATGAGTCTTTAACACTACAAAATTTGTGGGGAGCAGGATATTATTGACAAGTAAAGAAGGCAGTCAGTATATCCGAAAGCAGGATATTTAGGCAATCCAAAAGGACAGTCAGTATATCCTTATCCGGCCGGGATGTACCGGATAGAAAATGATATTTAAAGAGGAGAAAAAATGAAAATTTATTTGTGCGGTCCGGATGAGACTTTAAGCCAGGCACTTTCAAATGTTATGAAAAATGATCCTGACGAGAGGACTTTTACTCTGGATGAGGAAAAGGACAGGTGTTATATAGGGGATGAAGTTTTTAGTACAGCGCCTGTTATCATCAATAAGAACAACCAATATTATGCTGTAAGAGAAGTATAAATTCTTGAACCCATTTTCATTTTTTGTGTTCAGGAAGTCATAACTTTTGTTTCTGCGAGGGATATATGCTTAGAAATGAGGAGATTGATCAGTTAACAGGTCTGCCAAATCTGTATTCGTTCAGAAAAGAAGCACAAAAACTGATGGAAAACCGCAGCAACAGGGATCGTGAGTTTGTCATCATTTATTTTGATGTGCAGAATTTCAAGAATTACAACGCCCGCTATGGTTTTGAAGCAGGGGATCGCTTTTTACAGAATATGGCAAAACATATAAACAAAATCTTTCCGGAGCTTATGGTTGCCAGGTTTTCGGATGATCATTTTGTTGCGCTTGCTTATTTTGACAGTATTGAATCCAGAATAGATGACCTCGGACGAAGGATTATGAGCTATAATCCGGATTCCGGGGTAGAATTGCATGCGGGCATTTATCAGATCGAACCGGATGATTATGATATCAGCAGCGCTTGTGATAAGGCGAGGATTGCATGCAATAGCATAAAGAAGAATTACGACAGTATTTTCAGATATTATGACAGAGAACTGGGAACGCAGTTAGACCTTGATCATTACATAATCCATCATATAGATGAAGCTGTTGCAAACGGATATATTCATGTCTATTATCAGCCTGTAGTCAGGGTTATAACGGGACGAGTATGCGGTTTTGAGGCTCTTGCCCGGTGGATTGACCCGGAACACGGCTTTCTTATGCCCGGAGCTTTCATTCCGATTCTTGAAGATGCCCATAAAATATATAAGCTGGATGCCTATATAGTCAGACAGGTGTGCCGCGA